>DATFKJ010000289.1:0-3933 GCA_035268705.1 Roseovarius sp.
CGCCAACCCGCTGAACTACAGCTTTGTTTTCGTGCTGGCCATGGCGCTGGGCGCCTTCCTGTCGGCCATGGCGCGCGGCGGTGTGGGCACGGACGAGCGCCGCCTGCCCGCGATCTGGTACGCCAACTATGGCGACACGCCGATGAAACGCTATGCGATGGCCTTTCTGGGCGGCTTCATCGTGCTTTACGGCGCGCGGCTGGCCGGGGGCTGCACCTCGGGCCATATGATGAGCGGCATGATGCAGAC
Organism: Roseovarius sp.; assembly: GCA_035268705.1. GTDB lineage: Bacteria > Pseudomonadota > Alphaproteobacteria > Rhodobacterales > Rhodobacteraceae > Roseovarius. Next base: position 250 of record DATFKJ010000289.1, read on the forward strand.
CTCGATCTCGGGCTATGTCTTTGCCGCCGGGGCCTTTGCCGCCGCCATTCCCACCGCCATGCTGCTTTATCGGAAGGAGGGCTAAGCCATGACCTCGATCATTCTCGCTATCGTCATCGGCGCCGCCTTCGGCGCGGTGCTTGACCGGATCGGGGCCACCAACCCCAATTGGATCGGCAAGATGCTGACGCTGACCCACCTGCACCTGATGAAAACAATTCTGCTCGCGATCGGCACGGGTTCGGTCCTGATGTTCGGCGGCCAAATGCTGGGCCTCGTGGATGTGGGCCATATGAGCGTGAAAACTGCCTATGTGGGCGTGTTCATCGGTGGTCTGCTTCTGGGCGCGGGCTGGGCTGCTGCGGGCTATTGCCCCGGCACCGGCGTTTGCGCGGCGGCTTCGGGCCGCAAGGATGCGCTGTTTTTCATCGCGGGCGGGCTTCTGGGCGCGGCGGCCTATATGCTCACTTACCCGGCGTGGAAGGCGTCTGGCCTGCTTGACGGTGAAAAAATGACCCTCGGCGCGGTGCCGGGTACGGAGTATCCGGCGTTTTTCAATCTCTCGGGCGATGTTTTGGGGGTCGTGATGGGGCTGGCCTTTGTGGCCATTGCCTTTGCCTTGCCTGAACGTCTGCGCGGGACGGGCGAGGCCGTGGCCCCCGCCGAGTGACCTGTTCCTGCCGGACCCTGCTCCAGGGCCTTTCGAAAGGCCTTGGGGGACGTGTTTTGCAAAACACGTGACAAGCGCCTTGTAAGGCGCTTGAGCCAAGGCGCTTTGAAGCGCCTTGCCCGCGACCAAAGTCGCGGTCATTTCCATTTGTACCGCGCTGCACCTGCCCGCATACTGCCCGGCAGGGGAGGTAGAGATGCAGCAGCGATTTGACGATATTCCCGAAACCGCCCTTGCGTGGCATCGCGCCGGAAAGGGCGCGGGCTTGGCCACGGTGGTCGAAACATGGGGCAGCGCGCCGCGCCGGGTGGGCAGCCAGTTGGCGATATCCGGCGCGGGCGAGATCGAAGGCTCGGTCTCGGGCGGCTGTGTCGAAGGGGCCGTGGTGGCCGAGGCGATCGACGCCATTGAAGACGGCGCGCCCGTGATGCTGGAATATGGTGTCAGCGATGGCGACGCCTTTGCCGTGGGGCTGGCCTGTGGCGGCACGATCCGGGTCTTGGTTGAGCCCATCGGGACGGTTATGCCGGTCGAGGTTCTGGAAGATCTGGTGCTGGCGCGCGAGTCGCGCATGCCGGTGGCCTATGTCACCGGCATCCAGGCCGAGCGGCGCTTGGTCAAGGACGGCTATGCCGAACGGTTCCGCATGGATCGTTCAGGGTTCGAGGAGGATGGCGAAACCTTCGTGGCCATCCATAACCCGCCTTTGCGGATGATCATCGTGGGTGCGGTGCATATCGCGCAGGCGCTTGTGCCAATGGCGCGGATCGCGGGCTATGATCCGCTTCTCATCGACCCGCGTGAAAGTTTCGCCAGTGAAGAGCGGTTCCCGGGTGAAACCATCCTGCACGATTGGCCCGATGAGGGGGTTCAGGCTTTTGGCTTGGACCAACGTACCGCACTGGTCCTGTTGACCCATGACCCCAAGCTGGATGACCCGGCGCTGGAACAGGCGCTTGCCAGTGACGTGTTTTATATCGGGGCCTTGGGCTCCACGCGGACTCACGCCAAGCGCGTTGCGCGATTGGAGGAGAAGGGTTTCACGGCTGATCAGATTGGCCGCATCCATGGCCCCATTGGCCTTGATATCGGCGCGGCCGGTCCGGCCGAGATTGCTGTCAGCATTCTGGCCGAGGCCACGCAGGTCTTGAGGAAAGGCGCATGAAATTCGGCCCCGTGCCCGTGGAACAGGCCGAGGGGGGGATTTTGGCCCATTCGATGAAGTTGTCCGAAGGACGATTGCGCAAGGGGATGGTGCTTGAACGCGCGCATCTGGAGGCGTTGAAGGCGGCGGGTGAGGATGAGGTTATTGTCGCCCGGTTAGAGCCTGATGATGTCCACGAGGACGCCGCGGCGCAGGCCTTGGCCAAGGCTCTGGCTGAGGCGGCGGAGGGTGTTCACCTGACCGCGCCCTTTACGGGCCGGGTGAACGTGATCGCCGATGGCCCCGGTGTGGTGCTTCTGGACGAAGCGCGCGTGCATGCCGCGAATATGGTTGATCCGATGATAACCGTGGCGACGGTCGCACCCTTTCACCAACTGGCGGCGGGGGGCATGGCGGCGACCGTCAAGATGATCTCCTACGCTGTGCCCGAGGGGCAATTGGTTCAAGCGGTCGAGGCGGCCCGCGGGGCAATCCGCTTTGCCCGGCCTGTGCATCAGACGGCCAGCCTGATCCTGACCGACATTCCCGGCAGTCCCGGTGACAAGGGCGTTGACGCCGTGGAGCGGCGGGTGGACGGCTTGGGTATGCGGATGATTGAGACCCTGCGCTGTGTTCATGACGAGGACGCGCTTGCGCAAAGCATTGCCCGGGCCAAGGGCGATATCGTGCTCATTCTCACCGCCTCGGCCACCTCGGACCCCGCCGATACCGCGCCCGCCGCGTTGCGGCTGGCCGGTGGGCAGGTGGAGCGCTTTGGCCTGCCGGTTGATCCGGGCAACCTGTTGTTTCTGGGGGATTTGCAGGGGCGGCCGGTGATTGGCCTGCCGGGCAGTGCGCGCTCGCCGGTGTTGCATGGCGCCGATTGGGTTTTGGCGCGTGTGGCCTGTGGCGTGCCGATTGTGTCGCAGGATATGGCGCGCATGGGGGTCGGGGGATTGCTCAAGGAAATTCCCACGCGCCCACAACCCCGCCGCGCGCCGGACGCCAAGCCCTGATGGCACCGACGCAATACCGACGTTATACCGACGTTTTGCAGACCGGGGCGTTTTCGGGGTGAATTGAAAGGTCTTTGATCTGGGGTATTATTATACCTAATTTATAAGCACTTGATTTAACGTGTTTTATTTGACCCAAGTGCGCTTGACCTGTCACGCCATGTGTTTATAACCGCGCCATCTGATGCAGGGGTGGATTCCACGCCCTGTCTTACGCCAAACCAAGGGATCTCCCTGATATGAAAACCTTCTCTGCGACTCCGGCAGATATCGACAAGAAATGGATCCTGATCGACGCAGAAGGCGTCGTGCTGGGCCGTCTCGCCTCGATCATCGCCATGCGCCTGCGCGGTAAGCACAAGGCCTCGTTCACGCCCAACATGGACATGGGCGACAACGTGATCGTCATCAATGCCGACAAGATCCAAGTGACCGGCAACAAGCGTGACAAAGAAAACTACTGGCACACCGGGTACCCGGGCGGTATCAAATCTCGCACCACCGGCCAGATCCTTGAAGGTGATCACCCCGAGCGTGTGGTCATGCAGGCCGTCAAGCGCATGCTTCCGGGCAACCGCCTTGCCCGCAAGCAGATGACCAACCTGCGGGTCTACGCCGGCGGCGAACACCCTCATGAGGCGCAAAGCCCCGAGGTGCTGGACGTCAAGAACAAGAACTCCAAGAACACGCGGGTGGCTTACTGATGGCTGAAGAAATCAAATCGCTCGAAGGTCTTGAAGCCGTCGCCGAAGGTGGCGCGCCCGTCGAGGCCGAAACCGAAACCCCGCGTGAGCCTGTTCGTGACGAACTGGGCCGCTCTTATGCCACCGGCAAGCGGAAAGACGCGGTTGCCC
>DATFKJ010000290.1:0-4752 GCA_035268705.1 Roseovarius sp.
ATCCCGACATTGCCCTTGGCCTCCGGCGCGGGGGCCTTTTTCACCTTCGGGCTGGCCTCAGGTGTTTGCCCACCACCAACCACCTGCGCCGCCACCGCCTGCAACTGCGCCGCCAAACCCTCGGTCGGCGCATCATAGGCCCTGCCCCATGGATTGGTCAGGCGATGCGGCAGGCCCTCGGGGCTTTGCCCGGTGACAAAGCCATATTGCACCAGCGCTACGTAGTAATGCCCCAGATCGCTTAGATGAATATCGTCATCGAAAAGCGGGGCGAGGCTCTCAAGGCCCGTGACCTCGCCCGCCTCGATCGCCGCGTGCAGGGCCAACATGGCCCGCCCTGCTGGCAAAAGGCGCATCTTCGGGCTGCCTTCGGCCCGCGCGGCGTTCACATCGTCCACGATGCCCTGCCAATCTGCGGCCTGCGCGGCAATCGCCGCGCGCCATTCCGGCCCCGGTGCGCCATGCGGCCAAGTCTCCTGCAAGAACACCTGCGCTTGGGGTGTCCGCTCAACCGCCAAGGCATGGAACTTGCCCGCATACCCCGCGCTATCGTTCCACTTGATCTGATCGGCCAAAGGGATCGCCTCGGTCAGGATCACGGCATTCACGCCACCCGTGACCAGAACCTCGCGCGCATTGTCGCCCTTGGCCTCATCCCCGTTGTCCCAGTTATACCGCAAGGGCGCGCCATTGATGATCTGCGCCGTGACCTCGGGCGCGTGTCCCCCGGCCTTCAACAACTGCTCCAACATGCGCGGCCCGGTCTGGCCAAACAGGCTATGCCCGACCAAGAGCACCGACAGAAGGATCGACCCAAGGTTCATGGCGCCACCCCGGTCTTGGGATAACCTGTCACGACGTCCCAAACGATGCGTTGCATCAGGGCTGCGGCCTCGGCACTCGGGGCCTTGGCCGCGCTGCCATCGGCAAGACGCAACTCATGCGGCAACCCCATGGGCGGGCGGTGATACAACACCGCGTAATGGGTCAGGGCCACCAGATAGGCCCCCAAATCGTTGATATGGATCGGGTCGAGGCTGCCATCCTCTGCCCGCGCGAACAGGTCTTCGCGGGTACGGATATTGCCGACCCCGCCCTTGGCCTCAACCTCGCGCACAAAACGCGCCATGACCTGCCCCGCCGGGATCACCCGCACCGGGTTTTCAGGCGCATTCACCGCCAGATCGGGTAGTAAAACACCATCCTCCCAATACCGCGCCAAATCCGCGTCCAACCGTTGAAGCCAACCGTCGGGATCATCCAGCGGATGCCACGTTTCATACAAATAGACCCGCGCATCCGGGTTGCCTTCACGCGCCAAAGCGGCCCATTTCGGAAGATACGTGCCGCTGTCGTGGTATTTGATCGCATCGCGGATCTCGACCATCTCGGTCAAAACGACAGCGTCATACTCGCCCGACCGCAACGCCTCTTTCGCATCGCGATAGCGGGAATGATCATTCTCACGCTCGAACCCATTGATCGGCAGGTCGTCTTCCCAATGATGCTTGAGCGATGTGCCCCAGCCAAGCTGCACTTCGTATCCGTGCCCCTCACCCGCCAATTGCGCCAGCATCGCGGGCATGTCCCGGCCAACCAAGGAATGCCCAAGGTGATACACCCGTAATGGCCCCTCAGGCGCGGCCATGGGCGCGGCATAAGCCGCTTCCACGGCCTCCGGATCGGGTTTCGATGGCCCGAACCAATCACGCAGAAAAGGCACCGCCGCCAATACCGCGACCGGTATCAAAAGAAGCCTGCGCCGCCATCCAACCATGCCAAGAATCCCCGCTAAAACTGTTTCAAGACCCTAGCCCTCGGTGTCAGCCACCGACAATGCCATGGCGGTCACGATCACCCCGCCCCCAAAGCTGAACCGCCCATGCAGGCAAGCCCCCCGCGTGAAAGGCAAAACATCCTGCGTGAAGGTCGCCTCGAACTGGCCGGTCTCAAGGTCCGGCGTGATCTCAAAAGCCTCAAAGCCAATCAATTGCCGGGTCACACAGAACTGCGCCTTATAGGCACATTCCTTGGCCGAAAAAACCAAGCGCGCCAACCGCCCGCGAATCTCCGCAGGCTGGACCGAAAGCCAGCCACGCTCTGCCGGGGTGCAGACCACCTCCATCAGGTCATGCGGCAAATCCTCATCAGCTTCCAGATCAAGACCCAACGACGCATAACGCGCACCCTCGGCCACTACGGCCAGACAATGCGTATCGGTATGCGAGATGCCGCCAACCACGCCACGCGGCCAAACTGGCGCACGGTCCGGGCCATGGGCGACCGCCCGCACCGGAACGCCCAGCCGCTCCATTGCCTGATGCGCCGCCCGGCGTCCTGCCGCAAACTCGGCCAAACGTTTCTTGGTCGGGCGCCCAAGACCCGACGCCTCACCGGGCAAAAGCCCCTCGGGCGCGCCCCAAGGAAAGGCAAAAACAACAGCCACACCTTCAGGGAACAAATCCTGTGCCATGGCCTCGATGGTGTCTTCCGCGAATATGTCGGCCAAGTCGTTCATCCTGCGCGCCGCCCCCGGTTGGCCCGCATGGCCCGCCGGCGTGACATGGTTTCGCTGACATCCGGCGCATCCTCGGTCACGGGTTCAGGCGTGGGGTCAGGCGCATTGCCCAACAACCCATCCACATGCGCCGCCAAGGCGTTCAGAACCGGGAAGCGGAAAATATCGGTGATCGCCAGCTTGGCCACCTCCAACTCATTGCGGATTTCCCGATGCGCCTGCACCGCCAGAAGCGAATGACCGCCAAGCTCAAAGAAGCTGTCGCTGCCCTGAACACTTTGCAGGCCCAGAACCCGCGCCCAAATCCGCGCGATGGTCTCGGCGCTGCCGCCCTTGGCCGGGGCCTCGGCCACCACCTCGACGGCGGCTTGCACATCCGGCGCAGGCAGGGCCTTGCGGTCGATCTTCTTGTTCGGCGTCAGCGGGAAGCGGTCAAGCGTCACAACATGGCGCGGCACCATGACCTCGGTCAAGGCCTCGGAAAGATACGCACACAAGGCCTCTTCGCTCACGGCGGCATTGGCGGTAACATAGCCCACCAGTTCAGGCACATCACCCGCGCCCTCGCGGGCAATCACCACGGCCTCACGCACCGCATTATGGCTGCCAAGCCGCGCTTCGATCTCGCCCAGTTCGATCCGCTGACCGCGGATTTTCACCTGATTGTCGCTGCGCCCAAGGAAGGTCAAACGCCCCTCGGCGCTCCATGCCACCAGATCGCCAGTGTGATACATATGGCCACGACCGGCAATGTGATCCGGCACGAACCGCTCTTCGGTCAGATCCCCGCGCTGCCAATAACCGCGCGCGACACCCTTGCCACCGATCAGCAACTCCCCCGGCACACCCACCGGACAGGGCTGCCCGGCATCGTTCAACACGTAAACGTTGGTATTCGCGATCGGCTTGCCAATCGCCACGGCCCCGGCACCGCTGACCGAGCCATCCACCGTCTGCACCGCTGACCAGATCGTGGTTTCCGTCGGCCCATACATATTGGTGATCTGCGCCCGCGTGCAGCGCCGCAAATCATCCACCAAGCCACCGGGAAGCGCCTCACCCCCAAGATACAGATGCTTCACCCGGCCCAGCGCCAGCCGCGCTTCGTCATTCATGGTCAGCATCCGCGCCATGCTGGGCGTGCATTGCATATGGGTCACGTCATGGCGCATGATCTGCGCCGCGATCGAGAAGTCATCGGCAGCCAGTTCCGCCGCCTCGTTCGACCGCTCCCGCACCTTCGCCAGATGGGTCAGCCCTTCCAGAACATGCGCATTGTCGATGCCATAGTCGATCAGGCAGGCAATCTCGCCCACGCCAATTTGTTTAAGCTGCTCAACCCGTGCGATGCCATCCTCGACCGTACCAAACAGGCCGGAGTCGTTGAAATACCTATCAAAGGCGAACTCAAGGATCGCCTCCATCGCGTCCTCATCCAGCGCCGACAGGTCAAGCTGGAACGGGTTGTCCACGCCCTTCGGCTTCTTGAACGCCGGAAAGGCCCAGGCATATTGCTTGATCAACCCCGCCGCACTGCGCAGATAGTCCTGCAACGGCCCCTTGGCGATTTCGCGCACCGCCTCGCGGTCCTCACCGATCAGGGTATGCAACATCACCGTCACTGTGAAATCATCCGGGTTGAACCCGCTCTCGCGCAGGGCGTCGTGGTAGAGCGTGATCTTCTCGCCCACCTCGTCGATGCTTTGCCCCAAAAGGTGCGTCAGGATATTCGCCCCGATGCGCCCGGCCTCGCGCCACGTTTCTGGGTTGCCCGCCGTCGTGACCCAAATGGGAAGTTCCTTGCTCACCGGGCGCGGCTGCGTCAGTACCGGCAGCATCTCGCCCTTGTCATTGGGGAAATCCACCGCCTCACCACGCCACAAACGGCGCACTTGGTCGATGGTGTCGAACATGCCGTCCTTGTTTTTGGGCGGCGTGTTTTCGGGGCGCAGAACAAAGTCATTGGGATGCCAGCCCGACGCCATGGCAAGCCCCGCGCCACCATTGGTCAGGTTGTCGATCACCGACCATTCCTCGGCAATCCTTGCGGGATGGTGCAGGGGCGCCACGCAGCTACCTGCGCGGACCTGAATATTCTGGGTAATGGCCGCCACCGCCGCCCCGGTCACCGCCGGGTTGGGATACGGCCCGCCAAAGGCATGGAAATGCCGCTCAGGCGTCCAAAGCGCGTCAAAGCCATTGGCATCTGCAAACTTCGCGCCTTCCAGCAGCAG
>DATFKJ010000291.1:0-4637 GCA_035268705.1 Roseovarius sp.
CCGAGGCAAGGAAGGCATGCGCCTTGTAAAGCGAATGCGCCACGATATGCAGCAAGGCCAGCGGAAACAGCGCCAAACCACATTGCAGCACCATGAACCCCATCTGCCCACAGGTGCTCCAGGCCAGCGCGGTTTTTACCGCCGGTTGGGTCAGGGCCACCGCCGCACCGATCAAGGCACTGAACCCGCCAATCAGCGCCAACAGCGCCAGAATTCCCGGCGCGCTCAGCAGAACATCGGCAAAGCGGATCAACAGGAACCCACCGGCATTCACAACCCCCGCATGCAGCAGGGCGGAAACCGGCGTCGGCGCTTCCATCACCTCGGTCAGCCAGCCATGGGTTGGAAACAACGCCGATTTATGCACCGCCGCCACGGCCAGCAAAAGCGCCGCCAACCAGACAAGCGGCGGCACCTCACCGCCGCGCGCGGCCTGCGTGATGCTGGCGATATCCGCCGTTCCATACCCCCAGACCATCAGACCCGCAGCACCCACAAGCGCCGCGCTGCCAATGATGCCCGAAACGGTTTTCTTTTTCGCCGCCCGCTGGGCGCGGGGCCGGTCGGGATAAAACAGCAGCAACCGGTGCAGGCCCACTCCCACCGCAACCCACGCCAGAACAAGCTGTACAAGGTTGCCCGCCGTGACCAGCAGCATCACACAAGCCAGCGTCACCGCCATCCCCGCCATGAAGGGGCTTTGCCGGTCCTCGCCATCCAAGGCCACTCTTGAGTAACGCAGCACGACCCAGCCAACCATGCCCACCGTCAGGAACATCGCCAATGACACCACATCGACCCGTACAGACAGGCCCACCGTGGCAACACCGATGAGCGGGCTGGTCGCGGGGCCGATCAGGGTATAGCCAATGGCGCTCGCAATCCCCAGAGCAAGGGCCAGCAAAGCGCCCCATTCCGGAAGGCGCAACATCCAATGCCCGCGGGCCGCTTGGCGCAGGGTCAAGGCCCCTGCGATTGCCAGCAGAACCATGGGCGCGATTAGCGGTAGAAAGGTCATCACTGCATCTCCTCATGCCATTTCGGCTTGGGATAGCTGCGCTGCGGCATGAATAAAAATACATTGTTTTGCTCAAATCATTCTGTTTAATAGATGAATGTCCGACCTCAATTACCATCATCTGCGTTATTTCCGCGAAGTCGCGCACGAGGGGCACCTGACCCGCGCCGCCGAACGCCTCAACCTGTCGCAATCGGCGCTGTCGACGCAAATTCGCCAGCTTGAGGAGCGTCTGGGCCAACCACTCTTCACCCGCACAGGCCGCCGCCTTGAACTGACCGAGGCTGGCCGCATCGCCCTTGATCACGCCGACCGTATCTTTGGCACCGGCGATGAACTCCTCGCCACGCTCAAACAATCCGCCACCGCCCACCCGCCGTTGCGCGTGGGCGCGCTTTCCACCCTCTCGCGCAATTTTCAGCTTAATTTCCTGCGCCCCGTCCTCGCTGACGCGGACACCCAAGTGATCCTTAAATCGGGTGGGGCGGGGGTGCTGCTTGAAAGCCTCAAATCCCTCGCCCTTGACGTGGTGCTGATGACGGAACCTCCCCACAGCGCCACACCGGGCGATTTCGCCGCCCACCGACTGGCCGAACAACACGTGGCCGCCTACGGCCACCCCGATCACTTGCGCTACGAAACCCTTGAAGACCTGCTGACCCATGAGCCGGTCATCCTGCCGACCGAAAGCTCCATTCGTACCGGTTTCGAAAGCCTCGCCGCCCGGCTTGGTATCACCCCGATCCTCAAGGCCGACGTGGATGACATGGCCATGGTCCGCCTTCTGGCGCGCGAAGGCGCGGGGCTGGCCATTGCGCCCTCGGTGGCCTTGGCCGACGAGATCGAGGCCGGGATTGTCGCGGCAGCACCCTTTGACTTGCATATCGTCGAAAGCTTCTACGCCGTCACGGCGCCACGCCATTTCCCCCACCCATGGATTGCACGGCTTCTCTCGTCGTCACCGGATCAAGCGAAAAACTGGTCAATCCCCGGCAAGCATTGCTAAAACCATTCACATGACGTCCAACTCCCGCCTACGTATCGTGGTCATTGCCCTCTTCGTCACCGCTGTTGCGATTTGCGCTGCGGGCCTTTGGCGCTATGGCTACGGTCAAGCCCTGCATCAATTGGAAAAGCAAGGCCGCGCCGACCTTGCATTGGCCTCTGACCGCTTCACCGGCCAACTGCGCCGATATCAGGAACTTGCCGTGCTCATGGCGGATCACCCGACCTTGGCAGGCATCACAACAGGGCGCGATGTCCAAGCCGCCCGCAGCCTCCTGCTGGAAGCTGCCGATAAAACCGGCGCCATGGGCCTTGCCTACGCGGATGCCAATGGCCGCATCCTGGCGCAAGCGGGCGACGCGCCCCGCGACCTGTCGCGAAACGATGCCTTCAACCGTGCGACCCAAGGTGCGCTTGGCGTGGGCTATGGCCGCTTGGGCGCGCAGGGCGGGCGCGCCTATATCTACGCCGCCCCTGCCTTTGCCGCGGATGGCCTTGTGCGCGGCGCGCTCATCGTCCTGGTGGATATCGCCGAACTGGAATGGGATTGGATCGGCGGCCAGCCCCCGGTCTTCTTCACAGAAGAAGAAGAACAAGTCTTTGTCTCCAACCGCTCTGAACTCCTCTTCTGGCAGGCGCGCGACGACGGGCCGGGCTATCGGCCCAGTGGAATGCCCGCCCCGGACTTCAACGCGCATGACATTGCGGGTCACGAAGTCTGGCAAATGGACTGGGGCGATTACCTGCCCGAACGTGCGTTGCACCTTACGCAATCCCTGCCTGTCATTGACATGACCGGCCACGCGCTCATTGACGTGGCCCCGGCCCGCCGTCTGGCTGTGCTGCAAAGCCTGATGTTCGCCGTGATCTGCCTTGCCTTCGGCGCGGTCATCCTGCAAGTCACCGAACGCCGACGCACGCTTGCCGACGCCAACGCCCAGCTTGAGCAGCGGGTCACCGAACGCACCCGTGACCTGACCACCGCCAACCGGGCCTTGCGCCGCGAAATCCGCGAAAGGCTTGAGGCCGAGGCGGCGCTCAAGAAGGCTCAGGACGATCTGGTTCAGGCGGGCAAACTTTCGGCCCTTGGGCAAATTTCGGCTGGCATCAGCCATGAACTCAATCAACCGCTCATGGCCATCCGCCAATTTGCCGACAATGGCGCGCAATTCCTTGACCGCGAAAAGCCGGAAAAAGCCAGCGACAATCTCAGCCGCATCTCGACCCTGGCCGCCCGCATGGCACGCATCATCCGCAACCTGCGCGCCTTCGCCAAACAGGAAAGCGAACCGGTGGCGCGGGTCGATATCGTCACCGTCATCGGCCAAGCACTCGAACTTTCCGAGGCGCGTCTCAAATCCGATGGTGTGACCGTTCACTGGTCCCCCCCCGACGCACCGATCCATGTGATGGGAGGCGAAGTGCGCTTGGGGCAGGTCCTCATCAACCTGATGTCCAACGCCGCCGACGCCATGCTGCAAAGCCCGGTGAAGGACATCACCCTGACCGTAGACCCGTTCAGCCCCGTGGTCGTCGAAGTGCGTGATACCGGACCCGGCATCGACGAGCCGGAAAAGATCTTCGATCCCTTCTATTCCACCAAGGAGGTCGGCAGCACAGAAGGCATGGGCCTTGGCCTGTCGATCTCTTACGGCCTGGTGCAAAGCTTCGGCGGCGATATCAAAGGCCGAAATGCCCCCGATGGCGGTGCGATCTTCAGTATCGAACTGGAGCGCGCACCCCAGGACAGCCCTTCAAAGGACGCCGCATGACCGATGCGCCCAGCAATATCCTGCTTGTCGATGACGACGCCGCCGTGCGCGAGGCATTGATGCAAACGCTTGAACTCAATGCCCTTAACACCGTGCCCTGCGGCTCTTTCATCGAGGCCAAGGATCACATTGCCCGCGATTTCGCGGGCGTGATCCTCTCGGATATCCGCATGCCCGGGCGGGACGGCTTCCACCTTCTGCGTCATGCGCAAGGTCTAGATCGCGAACTGCCGGTGATCCTTTTGACAGGCGAGGGGGACATCCCCATGGCGGTCGAGGCCATGGGGCAGGGGGCCTTCGACTTTCTCGAAAAGCCCTGCGCCCCGGATGACCTCTTGCCGGTTCTGCAACGCGCCTTGCAAACCCGCGCGCTGGTTCTCGAAAACCGTCGGCTAAAGCGCCAGTTGGAAACCGGCGACCCGGCGGCGCGGATGCTCTTTGGCACCTCGCAACTGGCCGAAGACCTGCGCACACGGGTGCGCGCCGTTGCCCGCCTCGGGGCCGAGGTCCTGTTGACAGGTCCGCCGGGGGCCGGCGTTTCGAAAGTCGCCGAAGTGATTCACCTGATGAGTCCCGATGCCACGGGTCCCTTCGTCAAACGGCCCTCCGCCACGCTCGACGCGGGCGCTCTGGATGCCGGGTTCGCCACGGCTCAGGGCGGTAGCCTGTTTCTCGATGAAGTTGCCGCATTGCCCGACGCCACCCAATACACCCTTCTGGAACGGCTTGAGGCAGGCGGTGGCGCGCGCCTTATTGCCGGCACCACCGCCGATCTGGCGTTGGCCACGCAGGAAGGCCGCTTCAACACCGAGCTTTACTACCGCCTCGATGTCATGCCGGTG
>DATFKJ010000292.1:0-6591 GCA_035268705.1 Roseovarius sp.
ACCGCTTTCAGGCTACCGGAATACCCGAACCCATCGGCACTGGCGACCTCGCGGCCAACCACAGCGTGAAGGTAGGGGCCGGCACCGTTGGCGCCTTCTTCAAGCTGGTGGCAGGCTTTACACTTGTTGTAGACCCTTTCACCCTTCCCTGCATCGGCAGCTACGAAAAGCTCTTCAAAGCTGGGGCCTGCTTCTTCCTCTGCTTCGCCGCCTTCATCGTCACCGGTTTCAATCACATAGGCCTGTTTGTGGTCATCGCCGTGACCGCCACCAGTGTGATAAATCAATTCGGCAGCCCAGCCGCCCAGCAGAAAGATCAGGAGGGCGCCACAGAAGGCACCAACGACCTTGGTAAGTGTCATCGTATCGAACATAGGCCCGTTTCCATTTGAATTCCGTCGCGGCGTATCTATCCGCTTCCCCTATGCGGGCGCAAGGTGTAGTTTCCGCGACCAAACGCCCGATTGGGGGCATTTCGACAGGAAAATTCCGTAATGACCAAGCGCATTGCCTTTCAAGGTGAGCCGGGTGCCTATTCGCACCAAGCCTGCCGCGAGACATACCCCGAGATGGAATCGATGCCCTGCCGCACCTTTGAGGATGCGATCGAAGCGGTGCGGTCCGGCGAAGCGGAATTGGCGATGCTACCTGTTGAAAACTCTACTTTCGGGCGGGTGGCGGACATTCACCACCTTCTGCCCGACTCCGGCCTGCACATCATTGGCGAGGCCTTCGTACGCGTCCACATCAACCTTTTGGCCCTGCCCGGCGTCACGTTGGACAGGGTCGAACGCGCAATGAGCCACACCATGCTTTTGGGTCAATGCCGCGAGTTTTTGGGACAGCACGGCATCCATCGCGTCACCGGTGCGGATACGGCGGGTTCGGCCCGGCATGTGGCCGAAGCCGGAGAGCCGGGGCTTGCCGCGCTTGCCAGTGAGTTGGCGGGCGAAATTTACGGACTGGATGTCCTTGCGCGGGAAATCGAGGACCATGGCAACAACAGCACCCGTTTCCTTATCATGTCACGCGAGCCTGATTGGAGCCGCCGGGGCGCAGATGGCATGATGACGACCTTCGTCTTTCAAGTGCGCAACATTCCCGCCGCGCTGTACAAGGCCATGGGTGGCTTTGCCACCAATGGCGTCAACATGACCAAACTTGAAAGCTACATGGTGGGCGGGTCGTTCACGGCAACGCAGTTTTATGCCGATATCGAAGGGCATCCCGACGATCCCGAGGTGAAACGCGCTTTGGATGAACTGGATTATTTCACGTCCAACATCACCATGCTCGGTGTTTACCCAGCTGATCCGCGCCGCCATTAGGCACGGTATCCCTCAACGGGTGTGAATTCTTACAATTCGCACGATGTTTCGTTTGGGCAGAAATCGCTTCGCCCGAGGCGCCGCCTGTTGGGCGCAGCGTTTGCTTTAGACGACGCGCTTGTGCCGCTCTTCCAATTCCTTCGCGAAGTGAGCGACCCGAAACCGGAATTTCTTTTCCATCCCTGATCGCGCCAGTTTCAGGGATTGCACCAACAACCGCGCCGTCAGGTTGCGCGGTGAAAATGCGGCGTCCAAGCTCAATCTTGTACGATTGCGCGACAAAGCCACCAGGTCGACGTCCAACGTACCGCTCAGCAACTGCGTTTCGAATACACATCCCAGCGAATTGGGTCTTTCGAACTGGGTGACTTCGATTCTGATTTCACGCTTGCGGCCACGAAACTTGAACTGCGCTTCCCAAGTGAGTCCGATCCCGGCGCTTTGCAGCGTATCGACCCGCTGTACCTCGGCACCGCGACGCAGAGCCGCGCGCTCAAATGATTGGAAATCGGACACTGCGTCGAAGACAAAATCAATTGGCGCCTCAACGTCTTCTTTGGTGCTGAACTTCATTCATTCGTCTCTTGTTCTCTGCTCGGTCAGGAGTGTCGCCTCATTCAAGTGTATCCGCAAGCCAGTTGCGCAATAAAAATTGCGCAATCGCCCCCCTGCGCGCGGGCATAAGTATAGGGTGTTGTCCTGCAAATGCAGCAAGCGTGTCATCACGCGACACCCAGATGGCATCTTCGATTTCAGTGGGGTCGATATTGATCTCATTCGAGACGGCACGCCCCCAGCATCCGAACATCAATGACGAGGGAAACGCCCAAGGTTGACTGGCCAAATAAGACACCTCGCCCACCTTTACGCCCGCCTCTTCGAACACTTCACGGCGCACGGCGGCCTCAATCGTTTCACCGGGCTCGACGAAACCCGCCAGCAGCGAGTACATCCCCTCGGGCCATCCCGGAGACCGCCCCATCAGCACGTGATTGCCCTGCGTGATCAGCATGATGACAACCGGATCGGTACGCGGGAAATGCTGCCCCCCACAATCTGGACAGACACGTTGCCAGCCTGACAAGGCCAATCGGCTTTCAGCCCCGCATCGCGCGCAATACCGATGGCTCAGGTGCCACCCCAAAACAGCACGCGCCGTCGCGGCGAGTTCGGCATCGCGCGCATTCAAACGGGTCATAATGCGGCGCAATTCGGCAAACACAGTATGGTCGGGCAGATCCGGGTGCGATTGTTCGGAAGCATCCAGAAACCGATCCAGTTCGGCCACATCCAAATCCTCGGGCTGCCAAGACGAAAGATCGTGCGCATGGATCAGTTGGCCCGTTTCGTCACGCCCCAACAAGAGCTGCGTACCACTGTGTCTGGCCAAAACCGGGTGATCCATCGGCACGCGGACCAAACCATCAAGATCAGGGCCTTGCACAAGCGGCTTGCCGCGCCACATGACGATCGTGCAGGCCCCGTAATGCTCGACTTCACGCTGTATCGCCTCGTCATCACCTCGGATTTCTGCCGCCCGATCGAAGGATGAGCCGCCAAAAGTGACGGTTTCCGCGTGCTTCATTGCCCCAACCCTTTGGAGAATACGTCGCGTGAATCTATTTTAAATTCTTGATTTTTATAAAACTTCAACTTTAAAGTGTATTTATTGTATGCCTGCATTGAATACCTGCGTGTGCCTTGTTTGTTGCGTTCTACACTCCGGGTCTTCTGGAACCAAAGCAAGCGTTCTCATTCGTCGAGATATCAAATCATCAGGACCCACCGATGCCCCACCGTACCGATGCGCCAGTCACTGTTGAATTGCGCCTTCTTGAAACAACCGATGTGCATGGGCAACTCTTACCAGTCGACTATTTGACAACTCGCACGGATACAGGCGCCGGGCTGGCCCGCACGGCTACGCTTATTCGGCAGGCGCGGCGCGAGGCCGAGAACTGCTTGTTGTTCGACACGGGTGATTTCCTGCAAGGCGCGCCACTTGTTGACGCAACCGGTCAGACCGATAGTGGCTGGATCGGCCCCCATCCCGCAATCGAAGCCATGAATGCGCTTGGATATGATGCGGTTGGGCTTGGAAATCACGAGTTCAACTTCGGAATTGATTGGCTACTTGCGACCCTTTCCTCGGCCGTATTCCCGATAACTTGCGCCAATGCAATTCGGACTCTGGGGCAAACTCCACAGAACGATGAAACCTTGGTTTCCCAATATCTCATGCTTGAACGCTCCTTGCGCGACGAAGCGGGCCAAATGCACCGCCTGCGCATAGGCGTCATTGGGCTTTTGCCGCCCCAGATCACGCATTGGGATCACTTTCACCTTGAAAACCGGGTGGTCAGCCGCCCTATCGAGGCCACAGCCCGCGCCCTTGTGCCCAAGATCCGCGACGAGGGCGCTGATATCGTGGTTGCACTCGCGCATACAGGGATTGAGCGGCAAGCGCCTTTTGTGTCCGAGGAAAATGCAGCCCTCGCACTCGCAGATGTTCCGGGTATTGATGCCATCCTCGCGGGGCATAGTCATCTGGTCTTTCCGTCATCGGACCATGCACAGATCGAGGGTGTGGACAACGAGCGTGGTCGTCTCCGAAACGTCCCGGCAGTCATGGCTGGCGCGCACGGGTCACACCTTGGGGTGTTGGACCTCACCTTGCAAAAAGGTCACGAGGGCTGGACCGTTGCGTCAAGCAAGGCCGAAGCACGCGCAGTCGCGCCCGAAAGACCGCACCCCCCAGTCGTTGCTGATCCAGACCTTTGTGCCTTGCTCGAACCGGCGCATCGGGCAACCTCGGCGCTTATGGAGAAACCATTGGGCCACGGCCACGACGGCATGCACACCTATCTTTCCATGGTGCGCAGTGATCCGGTCGTACACCTCATAGCGAGGGCGCAACGTGACGCCCTTCACCGGATCGTGCCCGAAGAAACGCTGGCCGACTACCCAGTTCTCTCAGCCGCCTCAGCCTTTCGGACAGGGGGGCGCGCGGGGCCATCTCATTTCACCGACATTGCTGCCGGTCCGCTCACCCTAAGACATGCTGCGGATATCTATGCCTTCCCGAATACGCTCTGCGCCTTGATTCTCACGGGGCGGCAGTTGTGGGATTGGCTGGAACGGGCGGCGGCATATTTCAATCAAGTCGTCCCCGGGGTATCCGATCAACCCCTCATCAACCCTGCCTTTCCCGGTCATCATTTCGACGTCATCGACGGGCTAAGCTACGAAATCGACCTTTCCGCACCCAGCCGATATTATCCTGATGGAACACGCACGAACGACAAAGAGCATCGGATCGTGCATCTCCGGCATGAAAATCAGCCCATTGATATGGAACAAGAATTCATTGTCGCCACCAATAATTTCCGGCTTTATGGGGGGGCTCCTTATGCATCGCGCGAAAATGTTCGCAGGGTATACACAAGCCATTTACCCGTAATCGAAGCCGTCAAAGAGAAACTACGTGTCATGGACAAAGCGGGCGATGCCTACCCGGCATGGCGTTTCCGATCATTGCCGGGCACAAGTGTCGTCTTCGAAACCGGGCCTAGCTTGCGGGAATACCCCGAGGATATCAATGCGCTCGGCCTGACCGATCTTGGCGATACAGACGCAGGTTTTGCGCGTTTCCGGATGGAATTATAGGGAACCCTTGCGAATCCAAGCCATGGCGACTATCTGCACTTGTGAGAGGTTGGCGCGGGCAAGCGCCTCGCCAACCCGGTCAGGTCCGGAAGGAAGCAGCCGTAACGAGCCCCGCTTGGGTCGTTGTCCAGCCTCTCACCCTATATTTACTTCTTGTTTTCATCGGCTTGTACTATCTACGCGCAATTAGGCGCGCCATGTCGAGCATTCGGCAGGAAAACCCCCATTCATTGTCATACCATCCAAAGACGCGCAGCAAGCCGCCGGTCGAGACCGAGGTTTCAGGGCCGCTGAGGACGATGGATTCGGGGCGCCCGCGTAAATCGGAACTGACCAGTGGCTTTTCCGTCCAGCCGATGATCTGCGTGGCATCCGCTGCCGCTTTGAGCATTGAATTCACATCATTTTTCCTGACATCGTCGCGGGTCTGAACCGTCAAATCAATGCAGGAAACACTTGCCGTTGGCACGCGGATTGCGCGGGCCTCGATCCTGCCTTTCATGTGAGGCAAGACAAGACCCGTCTGGTCTTGCGCGGATGTCGTGGTCGGCACCATGGACAGGGCCGCGGCGCGGCTGCGTTCAGGGACTTGGCGAGGTTTGTCGACGGTGGGTTGGCTTCCGGTGTAACAATGCACCGTTGTCATCTGGCCGCTGATGATCCCGAAGGCGTCATCAAGCAGCCGAACCAGAGGGGCAAGGGCATTCGTGGTGCAGGATGCATTCGAGATAATCCTATGATCTGAAAGATCTTTTTCGTTCGCTCCCAAGACAAGCGTCACATCGGCCTCAGCCGACGGCCCCGAGACCAACACCGCCCCTGCCCCGGCCTCCAGCCCGCGTTCCGCGATGGTGCGGGTTCCGCCCATGCCTGTGCATTCAAGAACAATGTCGATTCCGCTCAGATTCAAGTTGCGCAGGTCGGGTTCGGAATGGAAGGGGATGCGGTGACCATCGACCTTCAGCACCCCCTCGTCGGCCTCGACGTCGCCGGGCCAAGGGCCAAAAACACTATCGAATTCAAAGAGATAGGCACAGGTCGAGAGTGGCTCGATCTCGTTGATCAAGACCAGCTCGATATCGGAGGCATCGCGCAAAAGGATGCGCAGGATGGTGCGGCCGATGCGGCCAAAGCCATTGAGGGCGACACGAATGGGGCGATCTGCGGACATGGCGGCAAAACCCTTTGAATCAAGAGGTTAGATGCGCGCAGCCTTGCCGCAAACGCCGCAAATGACCACCCCCGAAATCAAACTCGGCCACACGCGGGATAGCGGGCGGAGTTTTGTGCAGAATTCGGGGAGCGCCCACCGAAGACTGCACAAGTTGTAAAGAACAGGTGGCTTCGACAGGCAGTTTGCCCCTCCAAGCCGAGGTCCGACCCAAACGTGGCGCACGGCAGCGAAGAGCCCTTCTTGGACGATGACGACACCAACCGCGCATCGTCGGGCCGCGGTGCGGCGACCCAACCAATGGGCAATACGCTTTATCCAGAACACTGGCGCGTAACTCATGATTTGTGCGCCAAGACCAACCCAATCGCCGCGCCGTGGACACGGCCCAGCGATGCGCGGCGGCGCTACGCGCCTTGATCCCGC
>DATFKJ010000293.1:0-2063 GCA_035268705.1 Roseovarius sp.
AACGCGGCAGCAACGAAAACACCAACCGGTTGCTTCGCCAATACTTCCCCAAAGGCACTGATATATCAGGCTTTAGTCAAGCCAAACTCAGTGCCGTCGCACGCCAGCTCAACGAGCGACCTCGAAAGACCTTGCAATACCAAACGCCAGCAGAGAAATTTGGAGCCTGTGTTGCAGCGATCAGTTGAAACCACAGCTGACACCTGCCATTCCAGCTTCGCTCATATCAACACGTTCAGAAAATTCTACGATGTTGCGACCCCGTCAAATCAACCACGAATTACAGATACCCAAACCAAGACGCCCTGCGCCTTTTCAGCCATCGTCGCGCCAGCGGTTCACGATGGGATAGCGCCGGTCCAGCCAGAAGGCGCGTTTGGACAGGCGTGTGCCGGGGGCGGACTGAAAGCGTTTGTATTCCGAGATATAAAGCAAGTGTTCCACCCGCTTGGCATCCGCCCGGTCATAGCCCGCAGCCACACAATCCGCGATCGATCCGTCCTGATCGACAAGGATATCAAGGATACCATCCAGCACCGCATATTCCGGCAGGCTGTCCTCGTCCTTCTGATCGGGGGCCAGTTCGGCACTCGGTGGGCGGTCGATGATCCGCTGTGGAATGACGACTCCACCGGGGCCTTGCATCCAATCCCGGTGCTCTTGGTTGCGCCAGCGGCAGGTCTCAAAGACACGCGTTTTATACATGTCTTTCAACGGGTTATACCCACCCGACATATCACCGTAAATGGTGGCATAGCCCACCGCGACCTCGGATTTATTGCCCGTGGTCAGCAGCATTTCACCGAACTTGTTGCTCAGCGCCATAAGCAGCAGACCGCGCAGGCGCGACTGGATATTCTCCTCGGTCACATTGGGCTCGGAGCCTTCAAATAGCGGTGCCAGCGTATTGGTTATCGCCTCCCGCCCTTCTGTAATCGGCACGAAATCATACCGACACCCAAGGTTTTCCGCGAGCGCCTTGGCATCCTCAAGCGAGATATCGGCGGTGTATTCCGAAGGCAGCATCACACAGCGCACGTTTTCCGGGCCCAGTGCATCAACGGCCACCGTGGCCACGAGGGCCGAGTCGATTCCACCCGATAACCCCAACAAAACCTTGGAGAATCCCGCTTTTCGCATGTAATCCCGCAAGGCCAGAACCATCGCGTGATAGTCCTGCTCCTGCGCCTCGGGGATCGGTGCAAGATCACCTTTCTCGATACGCCAGCCATCAGGCCCGCGCGTCATATCGACATGCGCGATCCCCTCTTGCATCAGTGGCATCTGCACCGCCAATTCACCACCGGGGTTCAGCGCGAATGTGCCGCCATCAAACACCTGATCGTCCTGCCCACCCACGAGGTTAAGGTAAATCAGCGGCAATCCGGTCTCGACCACGCGTGACACCATAAGCTGATGCCGCACCGCCAATTTTTCGCGGTAATAGGGCGAACCATTTGGAACCAAAAGGAATTCCGCCCCCGTCTCGGCAAGCGTTTCGGCCACATCCTCGTACCAACTGTCCTCGCAAATCGGGGAGCCGATCCGCACACCATCGACCGTGTAAGGCCCATTGACCGGCCCGGAGTCATATAGCCGTTCTTCATCGAAAACGGTTTCATTGGGTAAGTGGTGCTTGAGCACGCAAGCCGAAATCTTACCGCCGGATAGGATATAGTAGGCGTTATAAAGGCTTGCCCCCTCAAGCGCAGGCCCCCCGATACAAAGCGCAGGACCATCCGCACACTCAAGCGCCAGCATCTCGATTGCCGCAATCGCCGACTGATGGAAAACCGGTTTCATTACAAGGTCTTGGGTGTTGTACCCGGTGATGAACATCTCTGGCAGGGCGACAAGATTTGCGCCTGCCTTCCTACCCGCCTCCCACGCCGCTCGCGCTTGGGCTGCGTTTCCCTCGATATCACCCACCGTCGGGTTCAGCTGCGCCAATGTCAGGCGAAAGCGATCAGACATGCCTCTACCCCCGGAGTTGCATTCTGCGCCAGATTTAGCAGATCGTCGCGCAAGGGAAAGCCGATTTGGGCAAAAGCCGTTGTCAGCCC
>DATFKJ010000294.1:0-5588 GCA_035268705.1 Roseovarius sp.
TCACCCTCGGCCTGCCCTTCATCCGCACCTCGCCCGATCACGGCACCGCCCTCGACATCGCGGGCAAAGGCGCGGCCAACCCCTCCAGCATGATCGAAGCCCTGCGCATGGCCCAGACCATGGCACGTGCAAGGGCCGCGCAGGCATGAGCGCCATCGACAGCTTGCCGCCCCTGCGCCAAGTGATCGCCGATCACGGCCTTTCGGCGCGCAAATCCTTGGGCCAGAATTTCCTGCTTGATCTCAACCTCACCGCCAAGATCGCCCGCCAAGCGGGCGACCTGACGGGCTGCGACGTTCTGGAAATCGGACCCGGCCCCGGCGGGTTGACGCGCGGCCTGCTCTCCGAAGGGGCGCGCCGCGTTCTGGCCATCGAGAAAGACACCCGCTGCCTGCCCGCGCTTGAGCAGATCGCCACTGCCTATCCGGGCCGTCTTGAGGTGCTAAACGCCGACGCGCTTGAAATCGACCCGCTTGATCACCTCACGCCGCCGATCAAAGTGGCCGCCAACCTGCCCTACAACGTGGGCACCGAACTGCTCATTCGCTGGCTCACCCCGCCTGATTGGCCGCCCTTCTGGCAAAGCCTCACGCTGATGTTCCAACGCGAGGTGGCCGAACGCATCGTCGCGCAACCCGGCTCAAAGGCCTACGGGCGGCTGGCGATTCTCTCGCAATGGCGCGCGGACGCGCAGATCGTCATGCACCTGCCGCCGGGGGCGTTTACACCGCCGCCCAAGGTCTCAAGCGCCGTGGTCCACCTGACCGCCCTGCCCGAGCCGCGCTTCCCCGCAGATCCCAAGATCCTTGAACGCGTGGTCGCCCGCGCCTTCAACCAACGCCGAAAGATGCTGCGCGCGGCCCTCAAAGGAATGGCCCCCGACATCGAGGACCGCCTGCTTTCGGCAGGAATCCAACCGACCGACCGCGCCGAAACCATACACCTTGAACAATTCTGTGCGCTGGCACGCAGTTTCTAAAGCGTTTCGCGAAAAACCTGAATCACAGATTTTCGCGAAATGCAGCGTAACGCTCAATCGTTGCACGCGTTCCGCCTTTAGCTGATGCCTCAGGTTAAAGGCGGAACGCTTTAGGCGTAAGGACCTCCCCAAACACCGCGCCTTGGATCTCTTTCGACTATTTTTTCATGGACAATTTTTGCGCAGCAATGGCTCAAAGCCGTAAATAAAAAACGGCCCCCGGAAGGAGCCGCTTTCAAATCTCGTATCAGGGTCGGGTCACTCCGCCGCTTCCGGCGCTCCGTCGCCACCCTCGGCTTTGGGCATGTCCTCGCCTTCGGCCTTATCGCCATCGGCTTTGGGCTTTGCCTTGGGCTTGCGTGTCCGTTTGGGCTTGTCCGACTTCTTGGTCTCGGGCGTTTCCACCAGACCACTGTCATCGCTCGCCTCTTCAACCAGATCCGGCTGCGGCGTATCAGATGGATCACCGCCACTACTCGCCTCACGCTCCTGCCGCTTGGCGCGCTCGCGATCCCGCTCTGCCTGCCGTTCGCGGTTCTGGCGCTCCTGCCCTTCGCGGCGCTGCTCCTGCTCTTTCTGCGCGCTGCTCAGAAGGCGCAGGTAATGTTCCGCGTGCTGTTGGAAGTTTTCGGCAAGAACCCGATCCCCGGCAAGCTGCGCGTCGCGCGCCAACTGGTTGTACTTGTCGACGATCTGCTGCGGCGTGCCGCGCACTTTGCCTTCCGGACCCGAACTATCGAAAACCCGGTTGACGATGTTTCCCATCGAGCGGTTATTGCGGCCCGATTTATTACGCGAACGTGACTTGGATGATCTCATTTTTCAGCTATCAGCCCTGTGCTGCTGCCGTTTGATCCGTCAGGCGCCTCTTGCACCCAGTCCACCGGATCAATCTATTCTTGGCTTAATATCAAGCGGAACCGCCCGAAAAGGGCATCCATATCTTGATACCTTGACTAAACATGCCCCGCCCTTGCTTACAAGGGAAATTCTTAAATTTTTGCTCAATTCACCGAATTTTGTCGGCGTTTCAGCGCTTTTCCGCACCGTTCCGCCGCCCGGCGACGACCCGGTCGCGGCCATCAAGGTCGGGCAATACCCGCACGTCGGCGAATCCCGCCGCCTCAAACAGCGCGGCCACCGCAGCCCCCTGCCGCCAGCCGATTTCAACCAAAAGCCGTCCTTGCGGACGCAAATGCACGCCCGCGCCTGCCGCGATGGCCCTGTAGGCGTTCAACCCATCGGCCTCATCCGTCAGGGCCATACGCGGTTCATGCGATAATTCCCGCGCCAGCCCCGCCATCTCGTCGGCGGCAATATACGGCGGGTTAGAGACAATGAGGTCATACTTGCCCCGCACGGCCCCGAACCAATCGCTTTCGATCAAGGCACACCGCCCGGCGGCCTCCAAACCCTCGGCATTGCGCTTGGCCACGGTCAAGGCCCCCGGTGAAAGGTCCGTCCCGACCCCGCTGGCCTCCGGGCGCTCGGCCAAGAGCGTCAGCAAGATACACCCCGACCCGCTGCCAAGATCCAGAACCTCCTCAAACGGCTCACGCAGGGCCTCGGCAATCAATGCCTCGGTCTCGGGCCGCGGGTCCAGAACATCCCGATTGACCTCGAACCGCCGCCCGTAAAACTCCCGCCATCCCAGAAGATGCGACACCGGCACTCCCTCGCACCGCTGGCGGATCGAATCGTGAAATTCTGCCACGGTCACCGGGTTGAGTTCATCGCGTTCCATCAAGGTCAGCCGCCCGGCCTCCACCCCCAAGGCCCCGGCCATCAAGCGCCGCGCATCCCGCATGGCCTCCTCGATGCCCGCCTTGCGCAATTCCCCTGCCCCGATGCTCAGCACATCGCGCAGGATCACCCCTCCATCTCCGCCAACATCGCCGCCTGCGCATCCGCTGTCAGCGCGTCGATCACCTCGTCCAGATCACCGGCCATCACCTGATCCAGCTTGTAAAGCGTCAGGTTGATCCGATGGTCCGTCATACGGCCCTGCGGGAAGTTATATGTCCGGATGCGCTCGCTCCGATCGCCCGAGCCGACCTGCGCCGCCCGCGTGCTCGACCGTTCGTCATGCGCCTTCTGCCGCTCCATATCGTAGAGCCGGGTCTTGAGAACCTGCATCGCGATCTCGCGGTTACGGTGCTGCGATTTCTCCGAACTGGTCACCACGATCCCGGTCGGAACATGCGTGATCCGAACCGCCGAGTCGGTGGTGTTCACATGCTGCCCCCCCGCGCCAGAGGACCGCATCGTATCAATCCGCAGGTCGTTTGGGTCGATCTGGATATCCACATCCTCCGCCTCCGGCAGCACCGCCACCGTCGCCGCCGAGGTATGAATACGCCCGCCGCTTTCGGTCTCCGGCACCCGCTGCACCCGATGCACCCCGGATTCGTACTTCAAACGCGCAAAGACATGATCGCCCGAGACGCGCGCCACCAATTCCTTGATCCCACCAAGCTCGGTCTGGCTTTCCTCGATCACATCGAAACGCCAGCCCTTGGCCTCGGCATAACGCTGATACATCCGCACCAAATCCCCGGCAAAAAGCGCTGCTTCCTCGCCCCCCGTTCCGGGCCTGATCTCGATCACCGCAGGCCGCGCATCCGCCTCGTCCTTGGGCAAAAGCGCCAGTTGAAGCCGCTCCTCCATGTCCGGTAGTCGCGCCTCAAGCTCGGAAAGCTCTTCCTGCGCCAACTCGCGCATCTCCGGGTCATCCAGCATGGCCCGCGCGCCCTCGATATCCTCAACCGTTTGGTTGTAGGCGCGAATTTCCTCGACCACCGGGCGCAACTCGGCATATTCGCGGCCCAATTGCGCGATATCGCCACCGCCGGCGTTCATCTGCGCCTCGATATACTCGAAACGCTGCACGATCTCATTCAGTCTGTCCAAAGGCACCATGGGTCCGGCATCTGCCCCTTTACCCGGGTTTGGTCAAGATCAAACCCTGTGATATACTGACGTCATGCGATGGATCGCCCTCATATGCTGCCTCGCCACCCCGGCGCTCCCCGATCAGACCATCGGCGGCAAAACCGTGGATTGCTATTGCACCGACAAGGCCGGCAGCCGCGTGGAACTGGGGGAAATGACCTGCCTGCACGTCGATGGCAAAAGTTTCATGACGCAATGCCAAATGTCGCTGAATAACCCGATGTGGCGCAAGATCTCCGATGGCTGCCTCTCTTCCTCACTCCGCAAACGCCTTGATCCACCTGTTCAATCGCGCCGCATTGACGCCCATGTCGGATTTGCCAAAGCGCAGCCGCCCGTATAGTTCCAACTGCGGCCCCGCCGCGCGTACGGTTGTATAATCCGGAAAGCCGAAGACCTTCGAACGCGTGACATAAGTCACCATCCCACTCTCGACGGACCCGGCCAACACCTCGGTCCGCGGCGTCGCGCGAATGATTTCATCCATCCGCGCCAAACCACCCTCACCGGCCCCCACAACCCGCATCGCGCCGCCACTCAAGTCCCGATTGGTCACAGCCCCCGGCATATCATGCCACCGCTCCGGCTCTGTCGGCACCAAACGCACATAAACGCCCAACCCGACAGCAATCCCAATCACCCCCAAAACCAGCCATTTTATCACAACGCCCCCCTTCATCTTTCCCAAAACACTCCTGCCGGAGGCCCCCGGCATCCAAACAGTCCCGGGGTCAGGCCCCGCGCCGCGTCCAGCCCCACAGACAAATCAACTCCATCGCCACATGCGCCCCGGCCACCGCCGTGGCCCCACTTGGATCATAGGGCGGCGAGACTTCCACAACATCGCCCCCCACCATATTGATCCCCGCCAGATCGCGCAGGATGATCGCTGCTTGTCCCGAAGACAGCCCACCCCAAACCGGTGTCCCTGTCCCGGGCGCAAACCCGGGATCCAGACAATCAATGTCAAAACTCACATAGGTCCGCGCATCACCCAGTATCTCTTTGATTGTCTTGGCGGTTTCCACCGGCCCCCGCTCATGCACCTCTCGCGCATCAATCGTCGGCACCCCAAGATTGTCGGCATTCACCGTGCGAATGCCCACCTGAACCGAGCGTTCGGGGTCCACCAACCCCTCCTTCACCGCCTTGTAGAACATCGTGCCATGATCCACGCGTGCCATGTCATCATCGGCCCAAGTGTCGGAATGCGCATCGAATTGCAGCAAGGATAACGGCCCGAACTTCTCGGCATAAGCCCTTAAAATCGGGAAAGAAATGTAATGATCGCCGCCAAGCGCGATACTCGCCGCCCCGGCCTGCAATATCCCCCGGATATGCGCCGTCAAGGCGCCGGGAAAACTCGGGATATCCGCATAATCAAAGGCCAGATCGCCATAATCGACGATATCGAACGCCTCCAATGGGCTGAACCCGTTCCAGCCATAAGGCGGGTCAAACACCTGAAGCGCGCTCGCCTCCCGCACCGCCCGCGGCCCCAACCGCGCGCCGGGCCGATTGGTCACCGCCTGATCGAAAGGCACGCCAGTGATGGCCAGATCGACACCGGACAAATCCTTGGTATAGCGCCGCCGCAGAAACGACAGCGCCCCACCAAAGGTATTCTCATACGAAAGCCCACGTGAGCTTTCTCTCG
>DATFKJ010000295.1:0-4687 GCA_035268705.1 Roseovarius sp.
ACGATTGTCCCGATGGCCACGACGGTCGCGGGCGAGGACCCCGAGAGAGCAGCGAAAAGCATACAGGCAAAGACGCCGGCGATGGCAAGGCCGCCGGGAAGGTGCCCCACGCAGGCAATCGAGAAGCGGATGATCCGTTGCGCCACGCCGCCCGTTGTCATGAAGCTGGAGGCGAGGATGAAGAAGGGGATCGCCAGAAGGGTGAAATGCCCTTCGAAGGCCTCGAAGAGGGTTTGTGCGATGGAGGCCAGCGAGCTTTCCGAGAACCACAGCAGGAAGAGCGTGGAGGAAAGGCCCAGCGAGACCGCGATAGGCACACCGACCAAGAGCAGGCCGATGACCATGACAAAGAGAAGGACGACTTCCATCAGTTCTGTTCCCCGTTATCTTGCGCGTGGCTTGCGCGCGCCTCTTCGAGTTCATCCTCGACCTCGTGGCTGGCCACGAGACGGTCGGCATCGCCGCGCAGGATGCGCAGGGCCGCCTGAGTGAAGCGGAAGACCAAGAGCGCCATGGAGACGGGCAACACGAGATAGGGGATGGCCTTTGGGATTTTCTCGTAGCTTTCACCGTAGTTCAGCAGGTCTTCGAGAAAGCGCAGGGGAGCCACCATGGGGATATCCTGAACCTCGTACCAGCCCTGGCCGCGCGCGTCCCACTCAAAGCCCGTCGGGAACCAGCGGCCCGTCGTCGGCGGCAGTTCGGCAAAAACGGCCCAATAGTCATAGGCCCCTTTCAACAGCAGCAGAGAGAAAACAAGGCAGCAGACCACCGAAAAAAGCCCCATCGCCCGGCGAACCGGGGGCGAGACCATGTTGACGATGGCATCGACGCCAAGATGGGCATGTTTCTTGACGGCATATGACGCGCCCAGAAGCACCAGCCAACCGAACATGAATACGGTGAGTTCCAGCGCCCAGAGGATATTGGAATTGAACAAGTATCGAGCGACGACATTGGCGAAGGTCACCACAGTCATAGAGCCCAGAAGCGCGGCGATGATCGTTTCCTCGATCTTGTCGCCGAATGTGCGTGCGGTTTGCATCTGTCCCCCTCCCGCGGATTGGGTGTGAAAAGGGCGGGCCAATCGGCGCTGGCCCGCCCCACGCCTTACGTGTCAGGACACGCGCGGCGGCTTACATGCTGGTGTTGATCGCCTGTGCCGCGTCGATGTTTTCCTGACCCACGTCTTCTTTGAACTGCTCCCAGACGGGCTTCATGGTTTCGACCCACTTGGCACGCTGTTCCGGCGTCAGTTGACGGACCTCGCCACCGGCGTCGATGATGGCCTGCTTGGCCTCCTGGTTGACCTTGGCCGACTCGCTGTTGCGGGTCGTGGTCACCTCGTCGAGGATGGTGAGGAACTGCTCGCGCACGTCCTCGTCCAAGCCATTGAGCCAGTCGATGTTGGTCACGACGAGATAGTCGATGATGCCGTGGTTGGTTTCGGTGATCCCGTCCTGCACCTCGAAGAACTTCTTGCCGTAAATGTTGGACCAAGTATTTTCCTGCCCGTCCACAACGCCCTGTTGCAGCGCGCCGTAAACCTCGGAGAAGGCCATTTTCTGCGGGCTGCCGCCGATGGCCTCCATTTGGGCAACGAGTACATCGGAGGACTGCACGCGGAATTTCAGGTCTTCGGCATCCGACGGTTCAACCAACGGCACGTTGGCCGACATTTGCTTCATCCCGTTGTGCCAATAGGCCAGACCTTGCAGGCCGCGGCGCTGCATGGAATCGAGCAGGGCCTGACCGTTGTCGGAGGCTTGGAAGGCATCCACGGCGTTGATGTCCTTGAACATGAACGGCAGGTCAAACAGGCGGAACTGCTTGGTGAACTTCTCGAACTTCGACAGCGAGGGCGCGGCGAGTTGCACATCGCCCTGAAGCATGGCTTCGAGCACCTTGTTGTCGTTGTAGAGCGTGGAGTTCGGGAAGACCTCCATGCACATGGTGCCGTCCATTTCCTCGTTCACACGCTTTTCCAGAAGCGAGGCGGCGATGCCCTTGGGGTGCTTGTCGGTGTTGGTGACGTGGCTGAACTTGACGACGATTTCGCCATCGTCGCAGGCAGCGGAAACGGCGGTGGCCGAAACACTCATGGCCAAGGCCGTGGCGGCAGCTGTCAGAAATTTCATATCTGTCTCCTCCCATATCTTGAGACGTTGCAATCAGCGCCTTTGAGACGCGACGTGCAGAGGTTTTCGCATGGCGGCTATTCGCTCAAGTCATGGCGCTGAAAAAATGGGAGGTTTGGAAAAAGTGTTTATTTGCAGATGCATAGCCCCCAAGCATGCGGGCAAAGGCCATGCTGCGGGGCGGCATTGTGCGGGATGCCGCACGGGTGCTGTTCAATTTGTGCGAAAATCCGCACAAATTGATGCGTGCCTGATGGGGCGAATCCGGGGTCAGTCGGGTTTACGGCTCGGGTGGAGGGTGGC
This sequence comes from Roseovarius sp., assembly GCA_035268705.1. Lineage (GTDB taxonomy): Bacteria > Pseudomonadota > Alphaproteobacteria > Rhodobacterales > Rhodobacteraceae > Roseovarius. The sequence continues at coordinate 2,442 of DATFKJ010000295.1, forward strand.
AACGCCAACCCCCGCCACGACCAGCCCCACGGCCAAGAGGTCAACCCCCAGCACGTTGCCCGCATCCAACCCGCTGAGCGCCATCATCACCAGCCCCCCGCATGTCATCAGCGCGCCAAGCATGGCCTGCCATGGCCCGGGCAGGTTGGCCCCGTTGGCGCGGCTTCCGGCCTCGAACCGGACGAAGGCCAGCACAAGCGGGATCAGCAGGATGGCATAGATCGCCAGCCACAAGGGGCGCATGGCCCACCATGCGCCACTGCCGGGTTCCAACCCCAGACCGAGGCCGCCCAAACCCTGTACCGCCACCGCCACAGCGACGATCAAGGCGGTCATGTGCCAAAGATAGATCGTCATGATCATCTGGTTGAGCAGGATCACCCAAGACCATGGCCGGGGATTGCGCAGCCATGCCGCGGCCGGGCCAGTGATCAGAAGGATGGTGCCCACCTGCACGCAGCCCACCGCCAGCATCGCGGTTGTGGGCGGCCGTGTGTTGGACATTTCAGCGCCCGGGACGCTGACCATGGCGACGGGAAAGCCGAAGTGTACGATCAAGGCGTAAAGCCATGCGGCCCCCAGTGCGATGAAAACCATCGCCATTGATTTGGGCCGCTTGGCCTGTTGCCACCAGTAGCCCAGTTGGTGCATGCCCAGCCAGACGAAACCATAGTTCGCCCAGCGCAGCCATTGTTGATCGAGGCCGAAGGCGATGGCGTCGACCGCGATGGCCCCGGCAAAAAGCAGGCCCACGGACCACATGCCCAGCCGTTCCCACAGGCGGTAGGACAGCGGCACCGCCATGGTGATCATGATGTAGACCGCCAGAAACCAGATCGGCACAAGTGCTGCCTGTGAGGCCGCGCCGATAAGGTCGGGCGAGACATCGAGGCGGGTGGCGACGAAGGCCGCCACCGCCCAGACCAGCACCACCGGCACCGTGGGTTTCAGCAGCCGCGCCAGACGGGTGGCGGCCCATGTGCGCGCCTTTTCAGGGTCACGCCGGGCGGAGGCCCACGACAGGCCATTCGAGAATCCGCCCACGAAGAAGAAGACCGGCATGACCTGAAAGAGCCATGTGACGTAGTGGGTCCAGCGTTGCTCGGACAGCAGGATGGTCAGGTCGGCCTGTCCATCGCGCACGACGGCGGCCACCAGAAGCCAATGTCCCAAGATCACGAAGAGAATCGCGATGGCGCGATAGAGATCGACAGCGCGGTTGCGATTTTCGGGGGTGCGCTCGGCGGCCCAGCGGGCGGCGGCGAGCATGCCCTTGGGCATTGGATCGGACGTGGAAACCATGATGCTTGTTACCTGTCTGCTCGACCTGCGGCGGCCATCCGGCCCGCCTTTGGTTGTTTTGTTGTAAATTAGTCTAGCAGTGCGACAGTCTTGCGCCAAGAATGTGGTGATTTTCGGGGTGGATTGGGGTGTGGCCAGACGGGCGAGCCGATTTCTTTCAAAGAAATCGGTGGGGTCCGCCCCGGGTGCATCTCAGCGCCGGAAGTCCTCGGGCTTCAGCCCATAGCGCGCCAGTTTGTCGTAGAAGGTCTTGCGCGGGAGTTTGAGGGCCTTGGCAGCTTGCGCGGCGCGGCCGTTTTGGCGGCCGAGGGCGGCGGCCAGAAGGGAGCGTTCGACGCGGGCCATTTGTTCAACGAGGCCCAGTTCGGCGGCTTCTTGGGTTTCCTCGGGCATGCCGAGGGTAAATCGCATGGCCGCCGACATGAGCGATCGGGCGTTTCCGGGCCAGTCTTGGGCCATGAGGGCCGACAGGTGATCGGGCGGGATTTCCGGTGTGGGCAAGCCCGCCTGTTCTGCGGCCTGGGCCACGTAATGGCGGAAGAGTACGGGGATGTCCTCGGGGCGTTCGGACAGCGCGGGGATGCGCACCGGCATGACATCGAGCCGGTAGTAGAGTTCGGTGTTGAAGCGGCCTTCCTGCGTGGCCAGCGCCAGATCGGCGGTGGTGCCGGCGATCAGGCGCGCGCCGCTGTCTGCCTCAAGCCGCTCCAGAAGAGTGTATTGGCTGGTTTCGGGCAAGGCGGCGACTTCATCGAGAAACAGGCTGCCGCCCTGAGCCGCGGCAAACCCGGCATCCAGAGCGCCCGCATCGAGCGTGGCGGAGGGCCGTTTGACGAAGGGACCCGTGGCATCGGGACTCATCAGGTGGATCACCTCGGCCACTTTCGAGACACCGGCCACCGGCGGGCCTGTGACCAAGACCTCGGCCCCAAGGCGGGCAACGG
>DATFKJ010000296.1:0-4275 GCA_035268705.1 Roseovarius sp.
GGTATCCCAATAGGCGCCTTTCACCAGCCGCACCATGATCTTGCGGTCAAGGCGCGTGGCCAGATCGTTGAGGAAATCCAGCGTGTGAGAGGCGCGTTGGCCGTAAGCCTGCACCACCACTCCAAACCCGTCCCAACCGGCGAGGGCCGGTTCCGAGAGTACGGTTTCGATCACATCGAGCGAGAGCGACAGGCGGTCGGCCTCCTCGGCGTCGATGTTGAGGCCCATCTTGGCGGATTTCGCCAGAAGCGCGAGGCTGCGCAGGCGGGGGACGAGGACATCCATCACCTGTTCACGCTGCGCCACCTCATAGCGGGGGTGAAGGGCCGAGAGTTTGACCGAGATGCCCGGGTTATCGCGAATATCGTCATTGGTGCAGGCATTGGCGATGGCGGTGATGGCGCGCGAATAGCTGAGATGGTAGCGGGTGGCATCGGCATCGGTGCGCGCGGCTTCGCCAAGCATGTCGTAGGAATAGGAATACCCCTTTTTCTCCATGCCTGCGGCGCGGTCCATGGCCGCTTGGATGGTTTCGCCCAAGACGAACTGACGGCCCATTTCCTTCATGGCGCGGCCCGTCGCGGTGCGAATGACAGGCTCGCCCAAGCGGCGGACGGCACCGCGCAGGGTGCCGACAAGCCCGGGTTTCTCATCTTCCAGCACCTTGCCGGTCAGCATCAGTGCCCAAGTGGAGGCATTGACCAGCGGCGACGCGGAATGGCCCATGTGTTTGCCCCAATCGGATGGCGCGATCTTGTCTTCGATCAGCGCGTCGATGGTATCGGCGTCGGGGACGCGCAACAGCGCCTCGGCCAGACACATCAGCGCGATGCCCTCCTCGGTTGACAGACCGTACTCGGCAAGGAACACTTCCATCAAGCCGGGGCTGGATTGGCCGCGGATATCGCGCACCAGATCGGCGGCGCGTTCGACGATGCGGGCGCGGTCGGTTTCGGAAAGGTTTGCCAATTCCGTCAGCCGCGCGACGGTTTGCTGCTCGTCGGCATAGGTGGCGAGGTCAATGGCGCGGCGGATGTCGGTATCATAAGGCATGTTTGTTTCCTCCCGAAAAGGCGATTTGCATAAACTTAGCACTGAATGACGAGTTGTTTTTCCTCAATACTGCGATATACATGGTGAAATCGGATATAAAATCGGCTAAATGCCATGCAAAATGACCACCCAGAACTTGACCGTTTCGACCGCGCGATTCTCAGGGCGTTGGCAGGGGATGGACGTATCTCGATCACTGATCTGGCGCGGCAGATCGGTTTGTCGAAATCACCGACACAGGCGCGTCTGCGGCGGCTTGAAAAGGATGGGATCGTCACCGGGTACCGCGCTCTGTTCGATCCTATCCGGCTTGGCATGGATCATGTGAGTTTCGTGGAAGTGCGGCTGAGCGATACGCGCGAGGCGGCTTTGGCGGAGTTCAACGCGGCGGTGGCCAAGGTGCCTGAAATCGAACAGGTACACCTGATCGCGGGCAATTTCGATTACCTGATGAAAGTGCGCACCCAAAGCATGAGCGATTATCGCCGGGTTCTGGCCGATCACATCTCGACACTGCCGCATGTGTCGAACACCTCGACCTATGTAGCGATGCAAGCGGTCAAGGAAAATGCGTTGGCGGATGTGATTTGACCGAGTTGGCGCGCGGGCGATATCCTTAGATTATGATCTTTCGCGTTTTCGCATGTCTGGCCGTGGTTGCGTCACCCGTTTGGGCGACATGCCCGGCGCCGCCCGATCATGAGCAGGCCTTGAGGGCTCTGATCAAGAAGGCAAAGCAGGCCCCGAACGAGGCCGGTGGAGGGGCGCTTTCGAACCGGATGTGGGAATTGTGGTCCGACGCGCCGGATGCGCATGCGCAGGATCTGCTGGATTCTGGAATGTCGCGGCGCGAGATTTACGATTATGACTCGGCCATGAAGGCGTTTGATGCGCTTGTCGAATACTGCCCGGATTATGCCGAGGGCTACAATCAACGCGGTTTCATTCACTTTCTCCGCGAGGATTTCGACAAGGCCTTGCCCGAGTTGGAGGCGGCGCTTGAGCGGCAGCCGCGGCATGTGGCGGCGCGAACCGGGCGTGCGCTGACGCTGATGGCATTGGGTCGCAATGCCGAGGCGGCGTTGGAGCTGCGCGCGGCGTTGGATCTGAACCCGTGGTTGGGTGAGCGGCACCTTCTGCCGGTGCTGGAGGCCGAGGAAGACGACCTTTAGCGCTTATCGGGTGCGTGAGCGCTCTTCGTGGCTTTACACCATCCCAACATCGGATATTGTCCGCGCCGCTGGCCCGCGTGGTGGAATGGTAGACACAGGAGACTTAAAATCTCCAGGCCGAAAGGCCGTGCCGGTTCGAGTCCGGCCGCGGGTACCAGCGGACCTCTGTTAAAATGCCTCCTGTTGCCTAAAGGAGTGGCTGCGCCACGCAGGTTTGAGCGCGCTATCGCGCGCCGTAGGGGGCTTTGCCCCCCGTTGAAAATGGGATTTTCAACGTCCCCCAGGATATTTTTGGCCAGAAGAAAGGGGACGGGTGCGCCGGCTAGTCACGCGTGCCTGAAAAGCGGGCCTGCCACTCTTCGCGCTGGTCGTCGGTGATCTTGGCGAACAGCACCTCGGGCACGGTGAAGGCGTGGCCAGGGGCGAGTGAGGCCAGGGCGGGTGGCACATCGTCGGGCCAGCTGTCGTCGCTGCTCTGCATCGCCTCTTGCATTGTTCTCGCGGCATCGGGGATGAAGGGGCTGGAGAGCACCGCGTAGAGCCGGATGAGGTTGAGGGCGAGGCGGATTTGCATTGCCGCGGTTTCCGGGTCTTCCTTGAAGGTGGCCCAGGGCGCGGCCTCTTGCAGGTATTCGTTGCCTTCCACCCAGATCGCGCGCAGTTCTTGTGCCGATTTACGGACGTCCATGGCCTCCATGTGGCGCTCATAGGCGCGGATGCGGGTTGTCAGGCGGTCGATGAGGGCGGTTTCGCGCGCGCCCAGTTCGCCGCCCTCGGGGACCGTTTCGCCGAATTTGGAGCGGCAGAATTTCGTTACGCGGCTGACGAAGTTGCCCAGAACATCGGCCAGATCCTTGTTGACCGAGGTCTGGAAGTTTTCCCAAGTAAACTCGGCATCCGAGCTTTCGGGCGCGTGGCTCAGCAGCCACCAGCGCCAGTAATCGGCGGGCAGGATATCCAGTGCTTGATCCATGAACACGCCGCGGCCTTGGCTGGTCGAGAACTGGCCGCCGTCGTAGTTGAGGTAGTTGAAGGATTTGATGTAATCCACCAGCTTCCAATCCTCGCCGGAACCCATAAGCGTGGCGGGGAAGGAAAGTGTGTGGAAAGGCACGTTATCCTTGCCCATGAACTGGGTATAGCGGACGTCTTCGGCGCCTTTCTCGGTGCGCCACCAACGTTCCCATGCGGATTGATCCAGCCCGTTGGCCTCGGCCCATTCGGCGGCGCAGGCGATATATTCGATGGGGGCGTCGAACCAGACGTAGAAGACCTTGCCTTCCATGCCGGGCCAGTCTTCGTCGCCGCGCTTGACGGGAATGCCCCAGTCGAGATCGCGGGTGATGCCGCGATCCTGCAGGCCGTCGCCATCGTTGAGCCATTTGCGGGCGATCGAGGTGGTCAGGATCGGCCAGTCGGCTTTGCTGTCGATCCATTTGTTCAGCGTATCGCGCATCTGGCTTTGGCGCAGGAAAAGGTGTTTGGTTTCGCGCACCTCAAGGTCGGTGGAGCCGGAAATCGCGCTGCGCGGCTCAAGCAGGTCGGTTGGGTCAAGTTGTTTGGTGCAGTTTTCGCATTGGTCGCCGCGCGCCTTGTCGTAGCCACAGTTGGGGCAGGTGCCTTCGATGTAGCGGTCAGGCAGGAAGCGTTTGTCGGTGTTGGAGTAGACCTGTTTTTCGGTGACTTCCTCGATCAGCCCGGCGTCGTAGAGTTTGCCGGCGAGGTGCTGGGTGAGCTTGTGGTTTTGCGGGCTGGAGGAGCGGCCGAAGTGATCGAAGCTGAGCCGGAAGCCTTGGGCGATGTCGGCCTGTACCTTGTGCATTCGGGCGCAGTAGTCAGCCACGGGTTCGCCCGCCTTGGCGGCGGCCAGTTCGGCAGGGGTGCCGTGTTCGTCGGTGGAGCAGAGAAACAGAACCTCATGCCCGCGCGCCCTTTGGAAGCGCGCGAAAAGGTCGGCGGGCAGTTGGCTGCCCACGAGATTGCCAAGGTGTTTGATCCCGTTGATATAGGGGATTGCCGAGGTGATCAGGTGCCTTGCCATTGTCTTTGT
>DATFKJ010000297.1:0-8279 GCA_035268705.1 Roseovarius sp.
GGGGGGTGATTTCAAGCGCTAGAGTGAAAGACCTGATTGTATTGATGGAATGCCGTCAATCCAGAAGTTCGGCTCCACCTGCCGCTATTCTCTGTTCGATATACCCGACAAGCCGGTCCTTTGCCTGAGCCCCGGTTGGCGCGGGCGAGAAGTCTGCAAGGGTTTGTTTCCAAATCGCTGTGGCGCGCTGTGCCGAGCTTTGACATCCTGCTGCTTCCCACCCGCCAAAATCTTGTAGATCAGCAACCAAAGGCGCGTAAAACGCGGTTTGATAGCGGTCCATCGTATGTTGCGTAGCAAAGAAATGCCCGCCCGGCTGCACATCGGCCAATGCTTCCCAGCCGATTTCAGCAGAAGTGCCGCTTGGCTTCACACACATCTCAGCGAGAGTTTGCATCGCTTCGACGTCGTTGATGAATTTCTCATAGCCAAAGCTCAACCCACCTTCCAGCCATCCGGCCGAATGCAAGGTTAAAGTCGCATTCGCCATGGCCGCGCCCCAAAGGGCCATGTTGGTTTCGGTCGCCGCTTGCATGTCCGGGGTGTTGGATGCCGCCCCCGTCGCTGAACGCCATGGCAATTCGATATGGCGGGCCAACTGTCCGGCACCGATCTGCATCTTAATGTGCTCGGGCGTGCCGAAAGCAGGCGAGCCGGACTTCAAGTCGACATTGGAACTAAATCCACCATAGCTGACAGGGGCACCCGTTTTGGCCAATTGCGCCAGCGTGATCCCCGCCAGAGCCTCGGCGTGTTGCAAAGTCAGCGCCCCTGCAACCGTCACCGGTGCCATTGCGCCTGCAAGACAGAAGGGCGTGATCACGGACATCTGTCCAGCGCGCGCAAAATCAATCAATCCTTGGGCCATCGGCTTGTCCAGCATCCTGGGCGAATTCGAGTTGATGACGGTCGTGGCCCAGACGCCATCGGTAAAGTCATCGTCCGACAAATCCAATCCAAGCCTGATCATCTCAAAGCTCTGCTTAACCTGCTCACGCCCCCGCGCGTAAACAAACATCGGCTTGTCACCATGCTCCATCTGCGCCCGCATCATTTGATAGTGGCGTAGATTTGGTGGTACGTCCTGCGGTTCGACCGCCGGACCAAACATGTGCAACACGTCAAAGTGTTGCGCCAATTTGATGGTTTCCTCAAAGGCTTGCAGATCACCTGCACGGCGGCCGCGTTCAAAGTCGGTGGCGTTGGGGCAACCGGACCCCGCCATGAACAGCATTGCACCATTTTCATAAATCTGCTGACGCTCAGGATTGATCGAGCGCAGTCGGATGGACCTTGGCGCAGTTGCGATCGCGGCCTCCACGACCTCGCGACCTATAAAGACCATATCGTCATCGCCAACGCGTGCGCCCGCGGCGGCAAGTATTTCGCGGGCTTCAGGCAGCAGAATCTTGATACCCAGTTCTTCGATCACCCTCAGAGCCGTGTCATGGATCGCCCCAACTTCGTCTTCCGAAAAGATGGCTTGCGGCGAAAAGGGATGGCGCAATTGGCGGTAGTTGGGCTGTCTGGCAACTGTCTTTGAGGCCGCATTGCTCCGTCTGCGACGCGCACCGCCACGGCGGCCTTTGGCTTCTTGGTCTACCATATTTATGCTTTCGTCTGCTCTACGCAAAGATCATGACGCGACATTGCAATAGTCGTTGCGGGGCGCTCTTCACCCATGACATGCATCAAGATTCTCGCCTCCTCCTTGATCAGGCCACAGCTCACCCATACCAGTCTGAAACCGTGTTTCCGCCTATGCACATGGCCTTCCCAAACGCAAAATTTCAGGCATTTTGGCTCAACACGTTGCTCTGGATATCGGGTTTTAACGGCCTCCAGAACTGAAATTTCCCAATTGGCAGAACATTCTGGATGACGATCACCCAATCCCGCCATTTGTTCAAGAGTTTCGGAGTCCAAAGATTGCTTGCGCACTATGGGTCGTTCACATCGCGGCCCCCGCGCGCATTCAGCGGCGCATTTCGACCGCCGGGAAAATCACCTCAGGCGAAAGGTGCATGGCCACCTCCGCCCCGCCGTCAAAGCCCATGGCGCGATAGAACGGCTCGGCGCTTAGGGCGCTGAGGCAACACAAACGCTCCACCCCGGCGGCCCGGGCGCTGTCGAAGACCCGGCGCATGATCGCCCCCGCCACCCCTTGGCGCAGGCTGTCTGGATCACAGGCGACATGCCGGACATGGCCGACCCCGGGTAGACCCGCGCGCCCGAAGGGTGTCACATGGGTCCAGCCCCCACCCCCACGATACAGCCGCTCCGGCGCACCACGAAGTAGGTGGGACAGGCCAACAGACCGGGCCGCGCCTAGCGTGATCGCGGGCAAGGCGGCGGCCAAAAGCGCCGTGTAGGACCGGTGCAATAATTCGGAAATCTCAGGGCCGTCGCAGGGTGCGGCGGTGGCGATACTCAAAACAGTCATCAAAAAAGCCTTCTGGCGGGATGCCATGCCACCCGAAGCCTGCCCAAAGAAAAAGCCGCGCTCGGATGGCGCGGCTTTCGGTCTGGTCCATGTAAGGCGATCTTACTTGATCTTGCCTTCCTTGTACTCGACGTGCTTGCGCGCGACCGGGTCATACTTACGTACGACCATCTTCTCGGTCATGGTGCGTGCGTTTTTCTTGGTCACGTAGAAATGGCCCGTGCCCGCGGTCGAGTTCAGACGGATCTTGATGGTCGTCGGCTTCGCCATTGGTCTTCTCCTGCGCCGGGGCGGCGGCCATGGCCCCTACCCCGTGAAATTCGTCATGAAGCCTGCCTTTTAAAGCTGCGCGCGCCCGAGTCAACCGGAATCTCGCAGCTTCTAACCAGCAAGTTTTAGTTCTGCGAAACCCGCGTCGGCATCTTGTAGAAATGATGCACGCCGATGGTGGCGGTGCGCGGGAACACACGCGCCCAACGTGGGTTGACCGCGCGGGTGTGATAATGCGTGGCCCCTTCGGTCAGCGGACGACCGGCGCCGCCGATCATCATCTTGGCCACCTTGCCCACACGGGCATAGGCGCGGGGCTCGGCAACGACTTCCTTGTGGCCGTCACAGGTGTAGGTGAACTGGCACTGGTACTTGCGCCCCGTGCCCTGATTGACCACGCCACAGACGCTGTCGGGAAACTCGGCGCTGTCGACGCGGTTCATGATAACCTCAGCCACCGCAAACTGCCCTTTGACGGTCTCGCCACGCGCTTCGAAATACAGGGCCTCCGCCAAGCACGACCATTGCGCGCCCCCCGACACCTTGGGCTGCGCATCGAGCCATTCACGGCTGTAGGTCAGGCCCACCTCGGGGCGTTGCATGTAGCTCAACAACCGGTTTTGCGAGATAGAGGACAACGCGCGCGTCTCCTCTTCCATCAGCTTCTTCACCGGGGTCTCGGCCGTGGCGGACCCCGTCAGGGCCACCAAAATCAACATCGCAAATCTCAACATGCCGTCCTCCATGCGGTTTGACAGGGCGAAAGGCCCCTTGGCATTCCGGTGGGGATATAACATCAAAGGCGCTTGAGTCTAGCTTGCGCACAGGACCGAAGGCCACCACGCAATAAACGACAAGCGCGCCCGCCTGATGGTATACAGGATGTTGTCGAAACCGGGGCCGGGCCTACCCGATCCTGTCTTTCACGGCCAACTGTGCGGCAGCAAGTCGCGCCACCGGAACCCGGAACGGCGAGCAACTTACATAGTCAAACCCGGCTTCTCGACAAAAAGCGATTGATTCGGGATTCCCACCATGCTCGCCACAGATGGACAGCACAATATCATTTTGCGCACTTCGGCCACGTTCGGCCCCGATCCGCAACAATTCTCCAACACCTTCAACGTCCAGCGTATGGAAGGGGTCTTCGGGATAGACACCCTGTTGCACATAATCCGACATGAACCGCCCCGCGTCATCGCGGCTCAGGCCATAGGTCATCTGGGTCAGGTCGTTCGTCCCGAAGGACAGAAACGCCACCTGCGGCGCGATCTCACCGGCGCGCAACGCGGCACGTGGGGTCTCGACCATCACCCCCAGACGATAGGTGAAATCCTGGCCCGTTTCCGCCCGCACGGCGGCGGCCACCGCGTCAACCCGACCCTTGACCAATTCTACCTCGCGGCTGGCCGAGACCAGCGGTATCATGATTTCCGGCACCACCGGTTCACCCTCGTGGCTGGCCTTGATGGTGGCCTCGAAAATAGCCCGTGCCTGCATATCGTAGATCTCGGGCACAGTGATGCCCAAGCGCACGCCGCGCATCCCCAGCATGGGGTTGTATTCGCCCAGGGCCTCCACCCGCCGGGTGACATCCGACAAGGGCAGATCCAGCGCCTCGGCCAATTCACGCATGCCTTCCCGATCCGAGGGCAGGAATTCATGCAAGGGCGGGTCGAACAGGCGAATGCACACCGGCTGTCCCTGCATGATGCGGAAAAGATCAATGAAATCGGCCCGCTGCATCGGCAAAAGCACCTCCAGCGCCGCCGCGCGATCCTCGCTTGAATTGGCAAAGATCATTTCGCGCATGGGCGTCAGGCGGTCCAGTTCAAAGAACATGTGTTCGGTCCGGCAAAGGCCGATCCCTTGCGCCTGGAAATTACGGGCGACTTCTGCATCGGCGGGCGTATCGGCATTGGCGCGCACCGCGATGTCCCGGATGTCATCGGCCCACCCCATCAGCGTCTGAAAACTCTCGTCGCGGGCCGCCTCCAGCATCGGGGCCTGCCCGGCCAGAACCTCACCATTGCTCCCGTCTATGGTGATGATGTCACCCTCTTTCAGGGTCCGCCCGTCGGGAAATGCCAATTGTCGGCGCTTGACCTGAAACCTGATCTCCGAGGCCCCGACCACACAAGGCAGGCCGATACCCCGGCCGATCACCGCGGCATGGCTCGTCATGCCCCCACGTTCGGTCAGGATGGCGGCAGCGGCATGCATGCCGCGAATGTCCTCGGGGCTGGTTTCGCGCCGGACAAGGATACAGGCCTCACCGCGCGCTTCGGCAGCCTGCGCCTCATTGGCGGTAAAAACGATCCGGCCGCTGGCTGCGCCGGGGCTGGCCGCGATTCCGCGCGCCAGGACATCACGCTGCGCTTCGGGGTCGATTTGCCGGTGCAACAGTTCGTTCAGGCCACGCGGCTCCACCCGCATCAAGGCCTCTTCGCGGGAAATGATCCCATCCTCGGCCAAGGCCACCGAAATCGCCACGGCCGAGCGGGCATTCCGTGAGACGCGAACGCCATCCAGAAGGAAAACCTCACCGTTTTCGATGGTAAACTCGGCCTGCATCTCGGCGCGCAGCTTGACGCGCATGATGTTCAGATATTCCTTGAGCCTGACAAAAGCCTCTGGGGCCAGTTCCTCCAAGGATGGGCCGCGCGGATCCCGCTCAAGATACAGCGAATCCGCGCCTTTGCGCAATGCCTCACGCCCTTGGCTCTGGCTCAGGTAACGCCCGGTGATCTGCCGCGCGCCCGTGGCGCTGTTAACCAATTGCATAACGCCCGAACCGCATTCGCCCTTGCCCAGACCATAGGCCATTTCCTGCACCACCAACCCAAGGCCAGCATCCACCGGCGCGCCCTTGGCTTGGCGCAACAGGCGGGCGGTCGTCCCCTCCCATGCTCGCGCCATCGACCGCAGCACTTCCAAAAGTTGCGCGCCCGTTTCCTGCGGAAAGGGTTCCTCGGTTTCGGTCTCGTAGGCGTGCAACGCCTCGCTCAGCCCCTCGACGGGATCATCCGAGACATCGTCGAAAACATCCGGATCAAGCCGGGCCACATGGATCGCGAAAGACTGCACGAACCGCAGGTAAAGCTCGGCCGCGGCGGGTTTGCCGATCCGATCACACAGGACGACATAACTGGCATCGTTCATGCCGATATTCAGCACCGCCCCCGGCCCGCCCCAGTCGGGGTCTTCCGATGACGGACGCACGCAGAGCAACGGCTCGTCCCCGAAGCCGCGGACCATTTCGGCCATGTCCGGCGTTTCACCTGCCGCGATGCGGTGAACGGCATCAAAGGACAGTGCCACGGTGCGCGGCACGGGCAGGTCAAGCCGCACCAGACGCTGAAGACATTTTGCCCGGCCGCCATGCGTTTCGGCGGCTAGGGACGCGTCGGCGGTGACAAGGGTAATATGCTCTTCGCTATGCTGCACTGCGGCACCTTCTTTGTTCAGTTGCAGCATAGGCCCCGCGTGGCACAAGGCAAGGGGAAGAGCGCCGCAGTCATCATCACTTCCGACACGCTGTTTTTTCCAGTCTGTACAGAGCCATTAGCAGAGGCCCGGAAATCTGTGCAAAACTCCGGGGGTGCCTGTACAACTTGTACAGAACTCGCCGCGTCAGCCTTCCAACTTTGTCAAATCCGCGGCCTGCATACAGATGTCGCGAATTTTTCCAAGCAAGTTCAGCCTGTTACGGCGCACCACGTCCTTGTCTGTGTTGACCTGCACCGCCTCGAAGAAGGCATCAATAGGCGCACGCAATTTCGCCATCGCTTCCATCGCAGCGGTAAAATCCTCTGCATCATTGGCCTTCGAGATGGCGGCTTCCGCCGTTTCGAGTGCGGCAAAAAGCTCTTTTTCTTCAGGAACTTCGGCATATTTCACATCTGGTCCGAAGGAGTACTCGACACCATCCTTCTCTTCGGCTTGGGTCAGGATGTTATTGGCCCTCTTGAAGCCCTGAACAAGGTTCTCGCCATCTTCGGTCTTGAGAATCGCGCCCAAGGCCTTCGCCCGCGCCGATATCAACCACAGGTCATCGCCACCGTCCAGCATCAGGCAGGCGTCGATCACATCATGTTTAAGCCCTTGATCCCGCAAGTAAACTTTCAAGCGCTCATGGAAGAAGGCCAACAAGTCAGCGTTCAGGTCCGGGACCAGTTCGCCAACGGTCCGCAACAGGCTACCGTCGCTAGTGTCAGGCGCATCGTCCCGCTTTTTCAGCTTATCCACCACAGCCCGGAACGCCGAGCCGAAAACGCCAAATTCTCCAATTTGATCAAGCACTTCTTCCAAAGTGTCGATCTCACCTTCGCTGGCTTTCTTGCGGTTCAGGCTGATTTTGTGACGCAACAATTGGCTGTCGATAAAGCGATCCAGATGCACCCGAAGGCCATTGTCCAACACAATGCGGATCACCCCCAAGGCCGCACGACGCAGGGCAAAGGGGTCTTTCGATCCCGTAGGCTTTTGATTTATCGCCCAAAATCCGGTCAGCGTGTCAATCTTGTCGGCCAGTGCAACGGTCAGGGAAACTGGCGCTTCGGGTACGGCATCCGATGGGCCTAGAGGCGAATAATGCTCCTCACCGGCCACCGCCACCTCTGCCGGAAGGCCCGCTGCCTCGGCATAGTAACGCCCCATAAGTCCTTGTAATTCCGGGAATTCATAGACCATGTCGGAACTCAGATCGGCCTTGGCCACGCGCGCGGCCTGTTCGGCCAGATCGGCATCGGCCCCTACCACAGGCGCAATCTCCCGCGTCAGCGCCGCAATCCGCGCAATCCGCGCCGCTTGAGTACCCAACTGCCTCTCGAAAGTGACGTTATCAAGCTGATCTATCCAAGCCTGCATACCCGCCTTTGCTTCGCGCAAGTCATTCTCCCAAAAGAACTTTGCATCCGACAGCCGCGCAGAAAGCACCTTTTGATTGCCTGCCAGAATGGTCGCGCCGTGATCGGCGGTTTCGATGTTCGCAACCGTCACGAAACGCTCGATCCGGCCCGTCTTGGGGTTCCTGACCGAGAAAAACTTCTGATGCTCTTTCATCGAGGTTTGCAGAACCTCTGCCGGAAGCTCCAGAAACTCCTCGCCAATCTCGCCCATGAGGACAACCGGCCATTCCACAAGCCCCGCGACCTCGGCCAAAAGTCCTGTGTCTTCAACAACTTCCAATCCAGCGGCGAACGCCTGATTGGTGGCGTCCTGCCAGATGTGATCGGCCCGTTCTTGCGGGTCAAGAATGACGAAATCGCGCTTCAGCTTGGCCTGATAATCCTCGAAGCCGGACACGGCAAAGCGCCCTTTGCCCATGAAACGATGCCCTTGGGTCGTGTTGCCGGCTTTGATGCCGTCGATATCGAAGTCCACCACCGTGGCCTCGCCCGCATCATCGGTGAGAATGCACAGGATCGAATGCAAGGGCCGCACCCACCGCAGGCTACCAGCACCCCAGCGCATGGACTTGGGCCACGGGAAATTGCGCACCGTGTCTTCCAGCACTTCTGCCACGATCTCACCCGCCGGGCGGCCCGGTTTCGTGATCTTGGCG
>DATFKJ010000298.1:0-3176 GCA_035268705.1 Roseovarius sp.
GCCGCCGAAGTTGAAGTAGAACATGAAGGGCGAGGGGTTGGTGCGCCGCAGCGAACGGTAGAGCGCAAAGGGCGGCAGCGGGAAATCCTGTGTCCAGCGTTGGCTTGGCACGACTTGGAAGATATCGCCTGCGCGGATGTATTCCTTGGCCGTCTCGACCGCTTGGTGATAGCCCTCGCGCGTGAAGTTCGAGGTGGGCGGGCCGGGTTCATGGGCTTCGCCCAATCCGCGGGAGGCTTGCGGCAAGGCGCGTTCAAGGTCGCGCACGGCGTCCATCACCCGTTCGGCGGCTTGCGCATAGGCGGCCTTGGCCGATTGGCCGGAGGCGGCCCAAGCGGGGGCGACGACGGTGACCTCACCCTTCACCCCATCCAGAACGGCCACCACCGAGGGGCGCATCATCACCGCATCGGGCAGGCCCAAGGGATCGGGGTTCACGTCGGGCAGGTGTTCCACCAGCCGGATCATATCGTAACCCAAGTAGCCAAAGAGCCCCGCACTGGCGGCGGGCAGATCTTCGGGCAGGTCGATGCGGGTTTCGGTGATCAGGGCGCGGAGGGTGTCGAGCGGGTGGCCCTGCTGTTCTTCGAAGGCATCGCCATCGAAGCGGGCATCGCGGTTGATGCGGCTTGTCTCGCCGTGGCATTGCCAGATGAGATCGGGTTTCATGCCGACGATGGAATAGCGGCCGCGCACCTCTCCGCCGGTCACGGATTCCAGCACGAAGGCGTCACGGGCCGCGCCGGTGAGCTTGAGCATCAGAGACACGGGGGTATCGAGATCGGCGGCGAGGCGGGTGTAGACCACTTGGTTCTGGCCGGCCTCGTACCCCTTGGCGAAATCCGCGAATGTCGGTGTCAGCTCCACGTCAGGGCACCTTTACTGGAAGTTGGAATGCACGGCGTTGAGCGCGCTTTGATTGAGTTCGATGCCCGCGCGGGCGCGGATATCGTTGGCCAGAAGCTGGAACAGATCCTGCCCCATGCCCGAGGCGGCCTGATCGCGCAGCAAGGTGTTGATCTGTGCGAGGTCCTGATCTTCGGGGTTCGGTTCGCGGACATCGTCGAGGCGCAGGAGGAACACCCGGCCGGTGCCGGGGACAAAGCGCGCTTCACCTTGGTTCATGGCAAAGACGATTTCGATGAACTCTGGTGGTGTGTCGGGTTGAAAGCCGCGGCGGGTGATGCCTTCGGCGCTGTTGGTGGGCAGGTCGAGATCGGCAAAGGAGGTGCCTTGGGCGAGGGCGCTTTGGGCCTGTTGGTATTCGCTTTGGAGGGCGTCGACCACGGCCTGTTGCCGCCAGCCTTGGACAACGGCGTTGCGGACGCTGTCGAGCGGTTGCACTTCTGGCTCGACGATCTGATCGAGGCGCATGGCGTAGATGCTGCCGTCTTCCAGTTCCAGCACTTCGGCGAATTCATCCGTGCTCAGGTTTTGTGCCTCGGAGCGGAAACCGGCATAGGCGCCGATATCCTCGGACACGCCGGGATGCCAATCAATGGTGCCCAGTTCCATATCGGTTTCATTGGCCAGATCCTCGACCGTGGCGCCGGCGGCCAGCAGGTCGTCGGTGGGGTCGATGCGGGATTCGATCACGCGGCGGGCGCGGTCACTGGCCAGTTCGTCACGCAGTTGCGCTTGGGCGTCTTCAAAGCTGGTCTCTTGCGCGGCCAGAATGGCGTTCACGCGGAACAGGGCAGGGCCGACAGGGCTTTGCGCGGGGCCGACCACATCGCCGACCTCGGCGTTGAACACCGGGTCGGTCGCCGCATCCAGATCATCGCGGGAGACATCGCCCATATCGACATCGGCAAGCCGGAGGCCGCGCGCGGTGACTTCATCCTCGAAGGAGGTCTCGCCGCTTGCGATCCGATCCGAGGCGGCTTGGGCCGCGGCCTCGTCGGGGAAAACAAGACGTTCGACGAGGCGGCGCTCGGGCTGGATGAACTCTTCGGCGCGGGCTTCATAGGCATCGCGCAGGGCGTCTTCATCGACGTCTACCGTGTCGATGATCATCTCGGGCGTCAGCCATGCATAGGTGATCTTGCGGGTTTCGGGGATGGTGAACTGCTCCACGTTGGCTTGGTGGTACGCCTGAAGGTCCGCTTCCGTAGGTTCGGGCAGTCCTATGGTCAGATCGCCGCGGTCCAGTACGGCCCAGGTCACGTCACGCTCTTCCCCCAGATAGCGAAGGACAGTGTCTGAATAGGCCTCGGGCATGGCGACGCCGGCCATGACCGCCCCTTGCAGGAAGGCGCTTGCGGTCTCGTTGCGCAGGTCGTCTTCGAATTGCACCTCGCTCAGTCCGGCTTGTTCGAGGGCGAAGGCATAGGCCTCGCGGTCAAAACTGCCGTCGACGCCTTGGAAACCGGGGATCGTCACGATCTGTTCGCGCAGGGCTTCGTCGCCCACCGAAAGCTGCAACCGACCGGTTTCGTGGATAAGCGCCGCTTGGGCGACAAGGCGACTGAGCACGGCGTCGGGAATGCCCTGTGCTTCGGCTTGTGCAAAGCTGACGGGTTCGCGACGTTCGGATTCAAGTGCGCGGATTTCGTTTTGAAGGGCGCGGGAGTAATCGTTGATGTCGATTTCCGCCTCGCCGACCGAGCCGACGCTGCGCACTGTTCCCGAGAGGTTGGTGATGCCAAAGCCGCCGAGGCCAAGGATCAGCAGGCCCATGAGGATCCAGACAAGTGTTTTCGAGATACTTTTTCGTGCGGACATGCGGCCCCCGTCAGACGGCGTTAGGTTTGATCGTTCGGGTTTGTCTACGCGCTGTCATGCGCAGGGGCAAGGGGCCAGCGGAGGGCACAGAGCCGGTCAAAGAGCGTGGCAATGCCCGCGCGGTCGACATTGGCAAATGCGACGCGCAACTCGCGTTCCCCGGCGGGGTCGTCGGCCGGGCGGAACATGCTGCCGGGAAGCAGAAGAACGCCCGCTTCGCGCACCAGCTTCGGGGCAAGTTCGCCGGAGGGGTCGGCAAAGGGATGTTGCAGGTAGGCAAAATAGGCCCCACAGCCCAGAAGCCGCCAACCCTCGGCCGCAAGCCTTGGCATGTTGTCATGTATAGCGGCCCGGCGGTCAAGGATTTCGGCGCGTTCCCCGGCCAGCCATTGGGAGAGGTTCTGCATCCCCCAAAGCGCCGCGATTTGCCCCAATTGGTTGGGGCAGATGGT
>DATFKJ010000299.1:0-6082 GCA_035268705.1 Roseovarius sp.
CTCGGTTTCCTGATACTGATGCGGTGTCAGGGACACCGACAGCACCGGCACGCCCGTGTCCATCCCCGCGCGCATCAACCCGTCCACCACGGATTGTGCAACAAAATCATGGCGATAGATGCCACCGTCCACCACAAAGGCGGCACAGGCCACGGCCGCGTATCGCCCCGTCTGGGCCAGATCGCGCGCCACCAATGGCATCTCGAAGGCACCGGGGACGTCGAAAACATCGACCTGTTCGGCAGGTATCACCTCGCAAAATCCATCCAAGGCACGATCAACGATATCGGCGTGCCAGTTGGCTTTGACGAAGGCATATCGGGTGTGTGTCATCGGGTTTTCTCCTGTAGCTGTCGACACAAATCACCCAAGGCGCAGCACGACAGGAGGAGGGCGCAAAGGTGCCCCTTTCCCGGCGTTCTCTTCCATCCGGACTATGACCGTCGGCTCTGGAATCGCACCAGATCTGCTGACACCCTTGGGCTAACCAAGGGCCGCTCGCGGGCTTGGGACGCATGGCCCCTTACCGCCGGTGGGGAATTCCGCCCCGCCCTGAGAACACTGATATTGTGGGAAAAATTGGAGTGCTTGGCAATAGGTATCGCAACGCAAGCACCGGGGCGCGCAATTGATTGCGCGCCCCGGTCGTCGTGTGAGGTGTCAGCCGTCGGAGGGCAGGGTGCCAGCCTCTTGCGCGGTTGCGATCTCGTCCGCGCTGAGGGCACCATCGCCATCCGTATCGGCCTGTGAGAAGGTACCTGCTTCGGCATCCGGCATGGCGTCCTGGAACTCGGTCATCGTCACCATCCCGTCGCCGTCGGCATCCATGGCATCTTGTGCCAATGCTGCGGCGGGCAGGGTCAGGGCCAGCGCGAAGGTCGTGGCAAGAAGGTCCTTGGTCATGAGAGTAAATCCCTTTCTGGTTTCACATTTGACGGTCGCGGGGGCCGTCAGCGGCCCTCGCAAAATGAAACATGGGTGTGAGGGCGCGGGGTGTCCCCCCCGTTTTGCAAGCCGCGCGAAAGAGCGCGGAAACGGGCCGAAATGGCACCGTGGACTGCGCGCCAGGCCGCCGTTTCAACAAGGCTTCCAGTGGCTTAGCGGGAAGCCGCCCAACCCTCAGGGCTGTTTCGGCGGATTTTCAACGAATTTGGTGCGATGCAGGGCGCACCCGGACGCAATCGCGATCAAACGACTCAGCGCAACGAGGCCGCGGGCACGATTCGTCCGGTTTCGATGCCGCGCCAATTGGTGATGGGCGCGTTCATGAACCGTCGTGTCGCCGGGTGGTCGGCATCAAGAAGGCCGAGGCGCACCAATAGGGCCGCGATGGTGCATTCCGCCGCACGGGTGCCACCATCGGCAATCTTGAGCGCGATGCCCAGTTTCCGGGTCGGAATGATGGCAATAAAAAACGCCTCGGCCCCTGTTTTGAGGGCAACAGGTTCTTTGCATGCACGCATCAACTCGGTGCAGGCGCGGGTTTCGCCAGCCACCAGCTCGGGGTGCTTGACCATGGATTGCCAAAGCTGCACGGCGGCTGTCTGACGTGCGTCAGCGCCCTCGGTCGCAGATGCGAAAAAGGCCATGGCCCGGGCCATCCCATGCATCGTGGTGGCGAAATTCGGGGCCGAACATCCATCAATCCCGTAGCCGGGGCTTGTCTCGCCGGTCACGTCCTCGAACGCCTGAAGCGCAGCCTGCTGTAGGGGGTGATCCGGTTCCACGTACTCGCGCCCCCAGCCCATGTGCTTGGTCAGCGTCAAAAACCCCGCATGCTTGCCCGAGCAATTGTTGTGAACCTGACAGGGCTTTTCGCCGCTTCGGATCATCGCCTCGCTTTCTTCCTTGCCAAAGGGAAGATGCGCGCCACACCGGAAGTCGCCATCACTCAAGCCCAGGTTGGCGATCCATTGGTTGACCCGGTCGGTGTGAATGGCTGCCCCATTGTGCGAGGCACAGGCAAGCGCAAGCTGCTCTGAAGTCAAACCATGGGCCTCGGCGGCCCCGCTTTCGAGCAGCGGCAAAGCCTGTAGCATCTTGGCCGAACTGCGGGGTAGGATGGTGGCATGCGGGTCGCCCCATGCTTCAACGATTTCGCCTGTACCATCGCAAATGACAGCGTGGCCCATGTGCAGGCTCTCGGCCAGCGGGCCGCGCCAGATTTCGCAAAGTGGTGCGGGATAGGGCATGTTCATCCTCCGGCCTCGGGCATGTGCGGTTTTCCGCCAATTCTGTCTTTCATGTCTCGCCTGTTTCAGGCTATTGTTGCAATGTCGAGTACGGAAAGGCCGCGAAAATGACAATCCCATGAAAGGGATGCGCGTGGTCAAGAGAATTGAGGCTAAGGACAGCTTGGAGGCTGGACACATGGGATCATGGATTGCACGAAGTGTTGTGGCGGCCGGTTTCGCGTTGGCGGCAGGCGCGACGATTGCACAAGAGACAAGCACGAACCAAGTTGCTGCTGAAACCGCGTGGAGCGTGTTCGAGGACAAGAGCCCGCGCGAATGCTGGGCGGTATCCTCTCCGACCGAAACGGTGAACATGCGTGATGGCCGGGTCGTGGCGGTGCGGCGCGGAGATATCCTGTTGATGACGTTCTATCGTCCCGAGGCCGGTGTCGCCGGGCAGGTGACCTTCACCGGTGGGTACCCCTTCGCCAGTGGATCGACTGTAAACCTGAACATCGGCGGGCAGGAATATGAACTGTTCACCGAAGGTGAGTGGGCATGGCCTGCAAGCACGGCGGATGATGCCAAGATTATCGCCGCCATGAAGCGCGGTGCCGATGCGGTCCTGACTGCACGCTCAAGCCGAGGCACGACCACCAAGGACACCTTCTCGCTTTTGGGATACACTGCGGCGGTCGAAGAAGCGGAAAAGCGCTGTCAGTGATATCTTTGAAACCGGGTGATTGACCACAGGGCTCTTCGAGGCCCTGTTTTGGGTCTGCACTGGTTTTTCATTCGCGTGGCGCCGCAGCGCGGCTCAGTCTGTCGTTTATCGCCAACCCAAGGCCTGTTTGTGGGATAGGGGACACCGCGATCGGGCTGTCGCCTTGTGCATCAAGGGCGTGCAGGTGGTGAAACAGGTTGGCCGCAGCCTCGGTCAGGTCACCCGCGTAAGACAGGTTCAAGGTGCATTCAACCGGCCCGAAACCAAGCAAACGTTCGCCCGGTCTTGGGGTGGTCACGTTGAGGCGCAATGGCGCACCCGGGGCATAATGCGAGGTCATTTGCCCCGGTGCTGTCAGCGGATCGTCTTTGCCATGAGAGGCAAGCGGATGCCCAAGGGCCTGTTCGAGCGCCTCACGCGGAAGGCCGCCCGGCCGCAGCAGCGTAAAGTCGCCCGCCAGACCAACTATGGTGGACTCCACACCCACGTCGCAGGCTCCGCCATCAAGGATGGCCTCGATCCGGCCGGAAAGACCGGCGTATACATGCGCTGCTTCGGTCGGGCTAATCCGGCCGGATGGATTGGCCGAGGGCGCGGCGACAGGCTCGCCAAATGTTTCCAACAGCTGCCTTGCCACCGGGTGCGCAGGCACACGAATGGCGAGGGTCGGCAAATCGGCGGTCACAAGCGGGGACAGGCCCGAGTTTGGCTTCAAAGGCAAAACCAGCGTCAAAGGCCCGGGCCAAAAAGCGCTTGCAAGACGATCCGCGGAGTCCGACCATTCAACATAGATCTTGGCCGTTTCGATATTCGGAACATGCACGATCAAGGGATTGAAACGCGGGCGACCCTTGGCCTCGAATATACGGGCTACGGCACGATCATTGCGCGCATCCCCGCCAAGTCCATAAACTGTTTCGGTGGGAAAGGCGACGAGTCCGCCCTCGGCAAGGAGCCGCGCCGCATCTTCATAGCCGCCCGAGTCGGCAGACAGCATTTTTGTGGAATGGGACATGGCATTGGCTCTGACGCGGCGTTTCGGTTGATGACGGGCCTCATTTCCCTAGGCTATGAGGCAAGCAACAGGCTTACAGGGCGAAGGCCGCGATGCCAAGCCGCCCCGAACGTAGATAGCAGGAGAGTATCACATGCCCTATCGCGCACCGGTCGAAGACTACCAGTTTATTTTCGACCACGTCGTCGGATATGAGCAGGTAATGGCAACCCGGCGTTTCGGTGATGCTTCAAAAGATGTTGCCGGTGCGATTCTGACCGAAGCGGGGCGCCTTTGCGAAGAGGTTCTCTCGCCTCTGCAGCGCGTCGGGGATTTGAACCCGGCCCATCTGGACAACGGGGTTGTTCGGACCAGCCCCGGTTTCGCCGAAGGCTATAACGCGATTGCCGAAGGCGGCTGGGTGTCGATCAGCGCCGATCCGGAGTATGGCGGCATGGGGCTGCCGATGACGTTGGCCACCGCAGTGAACGAGATGATCAGCGCCGCCTGCCTGTCGATCCAGTTGAATCCGTTGATGACCCAGGGCCAGATTGAAGCGCTTGAGCAATACGCGAGTGAAGACATCAAAGCGTTGTATCTGCCCAAGCTGGTGAGTGGCGAATGGTGCGGGACGATGAACCTGACCGAAGCGCAAGCCGGTAGTGACGTTGGCGCGCTGCGGACCAAGGCCGAGCCGAAGGGCGACGGCACTTTTGCGATCACAGGGCAGAAGATCTACATCAGCTGGGGCGACAACGATTTTACCGAGAATGTCTGCCACCTTGTATTGGCGCGGTTACCCGATGCCCCGAAGGGCACCAAGGGGATCAGCCTGTTCATGGTGCCCAAGTTCATTCCCGAGGCCGATGGCATACCCGGCGCGCGCAACGACCTCAAGGTCGTGAGCCTTGAACACAAGATGGGGCTTCATGCCTCGCCCACTTGCGTGATGAGTTATGAAGGCGCGACCGGGTGGTTGATTGGCGAGGAAAACGACGGGATGCGCGCCATGTTCACCATGATGAACAACGCCCGGCTTGGCGTCGGCGGGCAAGGCATTGGCGTGGCCGAGGGGGCCTATCAGCACGCACTGGCCTATGCGCAGGACCGCACGCAGGGCCGCCCCCTCATCGAAGGCGGGACAGGCAGTATTCTGGATCATGCCGATGTGCGGCGGATGCTTTTGGGCATGAAAGCGGATGTTTTTGCGGCGCGGTCGATCGGGTTGGCCTGTGCCGTGGCGATTGACATGGAAACCGCGACAGGTGCCACGGATTGGTCGGCGCGCGCCGCGCTGCTGACCCCGATTGCCAAGGCCTTCGGGACCGATGTGGGGGTTGAGGTTTCAAACACCGGCGTGCAGGTGCATGGCGGTATGGGCTTCATCGAAGAAACTGGTGCCGCGCAATATGTGCGCGATGTGCGGGTCGCTACGATCTACGAAGGCACCAACGGTATTCAGGCGATGGACCTTGTGGCACGCAAGCTGTCCGATGGGGGCGAGGCGATGAACGCCTTGTTGGACGAAATCGAAGAACAGGCCGAAGGCGCGCGCGGCACCATGCCTGATATGGCCGAACCTGTTTGGCAGGCCAGTGAAACCCTTCGTGAAGCCGTGGATTGGATGGTAGGGCAAGCCGATCTGAATGAGCGGTTTGCGGGGGCCGTTCCATTCCTGCGCGCCTTTGCACGTGTGCTGGGCGGGCACTATCATCTGGCCGCAGCAATTGCCGAGGGTGGGAATGGGCGGCGTAGCACCTTGGCGCGCTTTTACATTGATCGGCTGTTGCCCGAGCACGCAGGCCTTTGCGCCCATGCCACAGCAGGGGCCGACGGCTTGTATGCCCTGAGCGCCGAGGACTTCGCGGCGTGATGGACGGGATGGGTGGCACCCTTCGCTATCCTTGGGCCGCGCCGCCCGCGTATGGCGAGGCCATTGAGGTCGCGCCCGGTGTTCTGTGGATCAGGCTGCCGCTTCCGATGGCGTTGGATCATGTGAATATCTACGCGCTGGATGACGGTGATAGCTGGACCATTGTGGATACCGGCATTCACTCCAAACGCTCGGTCAAACTATGGGAAAGCGTCTTGGCCGGGCCGTTGCAGGGCAAGGCCGTGGGCCGGGTGATCCTCACCCATCACCACCCGGATCATATAGGTATGGCGGGCTGGCTCATGGAACGCTTCGGG
>DATFKJ010000300.1:0-2948 GCA_035268705.1 Roseovarius sp.
CAAAGCCCGCGCGTCGTTCTTGTCTGTCTTGTTGACGGACTTGCGGATTACCTGGAACTGGCGCGGGTTCACAACGACAATACGCCCAACACAGGCGCGGATTTCGTCGCAAAACCAAGCCGTATTGCCCGTGGCCTCAACGCTAATTTCGTCATCGGCATCGAGGCTCATACAAAACGCCTGCAAAGCGCTTGCCGACAACGTGAAAGTTTCAAAGGCTTCCGATCCATCGTCGTGAAGACGACAAATCGTGAAGGAATTCGTATGAAGATCGACACCGATAAAGGCCATGGCTATACTCCCTGCTCAAGGAGGCGGAACCCCAGATGGGGTGTGAACGGCCAAACCAAGCTCCTATACAAGGTCACCGGGGCGAACCGGGCCTTACGTGGGCTGTTCGGAAACAGGCGAAGGCTAAGCTCCTTTACAGGGTCACAATGCCCTAAGCACAAATCCAGCCTGAGACCTATCCGCCTCCCCAAATTCCATAACAAATTCAGGGCGTTTGGTCGCTCACAAATCATTCATACCCCCTCCTTTCGGATATGCGGCCCCGCTTTGGTACCGCGTTTCGCATTCGAAAACTGACATATGAACGATCTGTTATCTTTGAACCCCCACACGCCAAAGTTGCGTCAGGCCGTCGCAGGGGCCGCGGGATTTGTAAACTCTCAGACCGATGCGGTTTTGCGTCTGCGCCGTAATCGCCGCAGCCCGCCGATCACCCCACCTGACACAGCGTATCCGGCAAGAAAGCCAAGCCCCGCCAACGTCAGACCGGCACCAGAAAGCGGCACCGCAGGCCTAAAGTCAGCCCATGTTTTACGCGCCAGCTCAAAATCCATAAAGCGGTTTATATTCATAATTTTACCGGCCATAGTTGACCCTTGCAGCGCGGCCAGATCGCGGCTTAAACTTTGGTGACGTTTTAGAACATAACCCATTGAAATGGCGCGTGCTTCGCCCATTCGGCCACCCGCGCGCAATTCCTCCAACGCATCTGCCCGGCTCAGGCCCAACCCGGCGGCATCCGCATCGAATTGCGCAACAACGCCCGACAGCTCATCCACAGCACCTGAAAGACGCTGCATATACTGTTGAGAATACTCGGGAAATTACTACAGCCCGGCCGAAATAGCCAAGCCGCCCGCCATAGCGATTGCCCTGATCATCATTGTCCTGCCTCATTGCTTTTTGAGGCAGTATAGCAATCCTACATCCAAGTGTGGAACGACCGTTTCGCCATCGGCTCGGGGCGTTCGGAATGGTGATGCGGCGCGTAGATTTGCGAAATCTTTTCAACGGCTTGCTCGGGCGGCAATTCTTCGCTTGTCCCGGTCCGACGGCAGGTCAATTCGACAACCCCGTTTTTCAAGCCACGCGGCCCGACAGTAATCCGCCACGGCAGCCCGATCAGATCTTGGGTTGCAAACTTTGCGCCCGCCCGATCATCGGTGTCGTCATAAAGCGGCTCAAGGCCCAAGGCCTCGATGGATTTGTAAATCGCTTCACAGGCCGCGTCGGCCTCGTTGTCGCCTTGCTTGAGATTGACAATCCCCACGTGGAACGGGGTCACGCCCTCGGGCCAGATGATGCCCTTGTCGTCATGGCTGGCCTCGATGATCGCGCCCACAAGGCGGCTGACACCAATGCCGTGGCTGCCCATATGCACCGGCACCGGCTTACCGTCCTTGCCCTGAACGGTCGCACCCATCGGTTCGGAATACTTGGTGCCAAAGTAGAAAATCTGCCCCACTTCGATGCCACGGCTTTTCATCTGCCGCGCCTCGGGCACTTCGTTGAACTTGGCTTCGTCATGGGTTTCGTCGGTGCGCGCATAGGGCGTTGTCCACTCTTTTACGATGGCCGCGCATTGATCCCAGTCATCGTAATCCACTGATCTGTCACCCAGTTTCAGATCGGTGATCGCACTGTCATAGAACACCTCGGATTCGCCGGTTTCAGCAAGCACCAGAAATTCATGCGTGTCGTCGCCGCCGATCGGGCCGCTGTCGGCGCGCATCGGGATCGCCTGAAGGCCCATCCGTTCATAGGTGCGCAGATAGCTGACCATGTGGCGATTATAGGCGTGCAGCGCATCCTCTTTCGTCAGGTCGAAGGTGTATCCGTCCTTCATGAAAAACTCGCGCCCGCGCATCACGCCAAAGCGGGGCCGGATTTCATCGCGGAATTTCCATTGGATATGATACAGCGTCAGCGGCAGATCCTTGTAGCTGCCCACATGGCTGCGGAAGATATCCGTAATCAGCTCTTCGTTGGTGGGGCCATACAGCATATCGCGTCCCTGCCGGTCGGTGATGCGCAGCATTTCTTCGCCATAATCATCATACCGCCCGGATTCGCGCCACAGGTCAGCCGATTGCAAGGTCGGCATCAGCATCGGGATATGGCCCGCGCGCACTTGTTCTTCGTGCACGATGTTTTCGAGCTTGCGCAGCACCTTGAAGCCAAGCGGCAACCACGAATAAATCCCGGCGCTGGCCTGTTTGATCATGCCCGCGCGCAGCATCAGCCGGTGGCTGGCAATCTGCGCCTCGGCGGGCGTTTCTTTGAGAACAGGCAGAAAATAGCGGGACAGGCGCATGGTAAACCCTCGCGGCGATATTGCGTTTCGCCCCGTTTATGGCTTTGCGGCTTGGCAGACAAGCCACCGCGCGCTGATTTCGCCCCGCCGCTCTTGCAAGCGCAGCCCCGTTGGGCGATGTGTATGCAGCACAACAACCCGAGGCGCACATGGCTTTGCCGGTCAGCACACAAATGAAATACTGGGGCATTGTATCTGCGGTGTTCCTGATCGTGCTTTGGTTTCTGGGCGATGTGATCTTGCCCTTCGTCTTGGGCGGCGCAATTGCCTATTTCCTTGATCCGGTCGCCGACCGGTTGGAACGCATGGGCACCAGCCGCGCCGTGGCCGTGACCCTGATCAC
>DATFKJ010000301.1:0-6573 GCA_035268705.1 Roseovarius sp.
CAATCTGCGACAGGGTCTCACCCGGCCTGACGGTGTAGGTCCCACCACAGACCTCGGCGCGCGCAGGCCCAAAGCCGCCCACACAAATCGCAACCAACAAAACAAGAAAAATTGTCCGCATCACACACCCCACGCTTGCGCAGGAATAAGGCCCATCTTGCAGTTTCGGTCAAGCCATTTACTGGATTTGGGGCCCGCGCCGCTACTGCGGACGCAACCGTGCCGCCAACCGCAAGGCATGGCTGGAATCCTCCGCCACGGCAGGCATCACCGGATCATAGGCCGCCCGGATCACCTCGGCGATATCGGGGCGTAGAATCACCGTGCCCTCCTCCGGCACGATCGCCAATGGCGAACGATCCTGAAAAGCCGCATCCGACCACAGCAATATCGTCTGCACCATCTGGCTCAGCGCCAGCGTCTCGGCCGGCACATCGCTCAGGTTTTCATCCATCCGCAAAAAGACAAACGCCGCCTTGATCGCGCCCGCCTCATCGAACCGGAAAACCCGGTATTGATTGGCATCGGCCGCAATCAACCTGTCCACCAAGGGATGCAAATCCGGCACCAGCCGGTCAAGGTCTGGCACCTCGCGCAATTCTTCCCACTCGCGGAAGAAAAAGAACATCAGGTTCACGCCCAGTTCCGGGTCGGTCTCGGCCATCTGGTGCCCGGCCAAGATCACCACCGCCTCCACCGCGCCCTTGACCGTGGCCAGCGTCGCGTCGTCCGCACCAAAGACGATCGGCGCGATGGGCCGCCCCCAGCGCGCGAAAAGATAGCTGCCATCGGCGCGTGTAAACAGCGCCGCGATCTGCTCGGGTGTGCTCACGGTGTCCATGCCGCCCCCATAGCAGAGGCAGGGCGGCAAAAGCCAGACCCTCCCGCTTGCACAAGCCCCGCGATGGGGCTACGCAAACGCCCATGCAGATTATCCGCGACTACGCATATGTGAACGAGGCCGACCGCGGCGCCAGCGTCGCCATCGGCAACTTCGACGGGGTCCACATCGGCCACCGGTCGGTCATCGACATCGCCCGCCGCGCGGGCGAGGACATCGGCGCGCGCCTCGGTGTGCTGACCTTCGAGCCACACCCGCGCGAATACTTCGCCCCCGACGCGCCCCCCTTCCGCCTGATGAACCCCGAGGCCCGCGCCCACCGCCTCGAAAAACTCGGCGTCGAAAAGCTCTATCAACTCAACTTCAACGCCAACCTCTCGGCGCTGACCCCCGAAGATTTCGCCGCCAACGTGATCCGCGATGGCCTTGGCCTGAAACACGTGGTCGTCGGCGCAGATTTCTGCTTCGGCAAGGGCCGCGCCGGAAACGCCGCAGACCTGCAACGCTTCGGCAAGGACATGGGTTTTGGCGTCACCATCGCCCAACTCCTCGAAGGTGATCAGGGCGAGGTGTCCTCGACCGCCATCCGCCAAGCCCTCAGCGATGGCCGCCCGCGCGATGCCGCCGCCATGCTTGGCCACTGGCACCGCATCGAAGGCGAAGTCGTGGGCGGCGAACAACGCGGCCGCGAACTGGGCTATCCCACCACCAATATGTCCATCGAAGGGCTGCACCCGCCGCGCTTCGGCGTCTACGCCGTGCTGGTCGATGTCCTCGACGGCCCGCACAAGGGCAGCTACCACGGCGCCGCCTCGCTCGGCATTCGCCCGATGTTCAACGGCGAGGTACCCAACCTCGAAACCTTCATCTTCGATTTCTCCGGTGATCTTTACGGCACCGAGCTTTCCATCGCCCTCATCGACTACCTGCGCCCCGAAGAAACCTTCGACGGCCTTGAGGCCTTCATCGCCCAGATGGACGCCGATTGCGCCAAAGCCCGCGACATCCTGGGCACCCTATGACCGACGACCCGATCGACCGCTCCGGCCTGCGCCCCCGCTTCTGGGAAACCACGCCGCTAAACCGCATGACCCGGCATGAGTGGGAGGCACTCTGCGACGGCTGCGGCAAATGCTGCCTCAACAAGCTCGAAGATGAGGACACCTCTGAAGTGGCCCTCACCAATGTGGCCTGCCGTCTCTTCGACGACAGCACCTGCCGCTGCTCGCAATACCCCATTCGCCACAAATTCGTGCCGGAATGCATCACGCTGACGGCCAAGAACCTCGAAAGCCACCTCTACTGGATGCCGGAAACCTGCGCCTACAAGCTGCTTCACAACGGCCAACCGCTTTACGATTGGCACCCGCTGATTTCCGGCACCCCCGACAGCGTCCATGACGCAGGCGTGTCCATGCAAAACTGCACCGTGCCGGAGTTCCAAGTCTCGGACGACGACTGGGAAGACCACGTGATAAAGGAGCCGGGAACATGAGTTTGAAATCCGACAACTGCGGCCCCGCCCACCCGGCGATCATGCAGGCCCTCAACGATGCCAACCAAGGTTTCGTCAACTCTTACGGAAACGACGACTTGACCGCGCAAGTCGAGGCCAAACTGCGCGAGGTGTTCGAGGCCCCCGAGGCCTCCATTCACCTCGTCGCCACCGGCACGGCGGCCAATTCCTTGGCCCTCTCCACCCTCACCCAACCGTGGCAAACCATCTTCTGCACGCCCTTGGCGCATATCCACACCGATGAATGCCACGCGCCCGAGTTCTACACCGGCGGCGCAAAACTCAGCCTCGTGGGCGACGGCGACAAGATGACCCCCGACGCCCTGCAAGCCGCCATCGAAGGCTGGCCTCTGGGCGATGTGCATTGCTCACAACGCGGCCCCGTGGCGCTGACCCAAGTCACCGAAATGGGCCGCCTCTATTCGCTCGACGAACTCAGCGCCCTCACCGCCACCGCCGCCGACTACGACCTGCCCGTGCATCTCGACGGCGCGCGCTTTGCCAATGCCCTCGTGGCGCTTGGTTGCACTCCGGCGGAAATGACATGGAAGGCCGGCATCGACGCCGTCAGCTTCGGCGGCACCAAGAATGGCTGTCTTGGGGTCGAGGCGGTAATCTTCTTCAACCCCGCCAAGGCATGGGAATTTGAGTTGCGCCGCAAACGCGCCGCGCATCTCTTCTCCAAGCACCGCTTTCTGGCCGCGCAAATGTGGGGCTACCTCACCGATGATCTGTGGCTCACCATGGCGCGCACCGCCAACGCCAAGGCCGCCCGTCTGGCCGAAGGCCTGCGAAGCGTGCCAGACTGTCATTTCTTGGCCGAACCACAGGCCAACATGATCTTCGCCACCCTGCCCCGCGCCACCCATCAACGCCTCATGGCCGGTGGCGCGCAATACGGCCTCAACCAAGGCCCGCTCGATACCGGCCCTGCCGATGAACCGCTTTCCATGCGCCTTGTCTGCGACTGGTCGATTTCGGACGAAGCGATCGACCATTTCGTTGCATTGGCCAAAGGCGATTGATCACCATCAACCCAAACTCCCGTCGCCTGTGCTGTATTCCACCCGCCGAACAAAGCACAAGGGGGCACCAATGGCCGACAAAGACCACACAACCGTTATCCGCATCCCCGAGGCTGTCGCCGTCTTCGACAGCGTAGAGGCCGTGAAAGCCGCCTACTGGGATTTGCGCATGGTCGGTTTCAGCCGCTACGACATCAGCCTTCTGGCCAAACAAGAGGTGCTTGAGGAAAAACTCGGTCACGCCTACTGGCGCGCCGAGGATCTGGAAGATGACCCCAAAGCCCCCCGCGCCGCCTATGTCTCCGAGGAAGCCATGGGAGAGCTTGAAGGCGCCATCGCGGGCGGCTTTTTCTTTCTTGGCTCCTCTATCGCCATGGTCGCCATGCTCACCCCGGCCAGCACGCTGGCCGCCTCTATCGCCGCCATCGCCATCGGCGGCAGCCCGGCGGCAGTGGTCGGCACGCTGCTGGCCCGCCGCGCCGACGCCAAGTTTCGCGACTACTACGCCAACCAACTGCGCCACGGCGGTATCCTGATGTGGGTCCGGGTCAAGGATGACGAAAAACGCGATCTGGCCACCAAGGTCCTGACCGAACATTCAGGCCGTGACGTTCACACCCACGACTGGAGCGAATGAGCAACGGCTCACACTCAAACAGTCGCATCACGCGAAGAAGGCCGATATCTGATGCTCCTCTTGGTGCTTTGTACAAAACCCGCGTATGTTTCGTACGTTTTGCCAGCGCGCGCCGTGTTAACCCGCAAGGGGCACGGCAACGGCACCGACGTGATACCGACATGATACCGACGCGATGCCGATTGGCGTTTTTGTGGTATTTCAATGCTTTACCTTTGATTCGCGCGAACCTTTGCCGGTCATTGACCGGGATCAATGGAAGCCTGCGGATACCAAGGCAGCCTCACCGGGTCTGCCGCGCCACAATCTGGCTTATCCTCTCGGAGGTTCCCATGATAACGCACGCCTCACTGCCCAAGTCCCACCCAAGCAAAGCCCACGCGAAAATCCTCAATAAATTCGGCCCCTTACCCGGCGAAGCGCTTCGCGCGATGTCCGGGTACGGCATGAACGACACCGAGATCGCCCGCTATTTCGGGGTCACCCAATCCACCGTGAAACGCTTGCGCCGCACCCTTCCCGTCGCTTCGAAATGGGCCAAGGAATGAGTCAGACCCATTGATAGCGGTCAATGTACGATCCCGTTTGCAGGCTCTAATACACCGGTCCCGAAGGACGGCGACGGCGGTTTCATCCAAAGGGCAAAAGCCCATCCACCGCCGCGCCGTCACCGGTCGCTCCGGACACAGAAAGGTCATTGCGATGACCGCGAAAGCCTTTGAAATCATTTGAGTTTTTTGTCGTTTCTCGGGGATGCTCCGGTGATTGGGCACGGGGCCTTCCCGGTTCGCGCAGCGCGCAACCAAGACCGGGCCGAGGCCGCTCAGATTCTGCTTGATGCCTTGCCACCACTCACAAACCAAAACACCGTCGTCATCGCTTTGCCCCGTGGCGGGGTTCCCGTCGCCGCCCCGGTCGCCAGTTCCGAGGTGCTTGCCGAACTTCGCAAAGATGTCGATCTGATCGTCTGCCCGGAACCACATCTGCCACTCGGGGCCGTCGGCGTGGCCTATCAGAGTTTTCCTCAAACATCCGACGACGAGGTGATCGCCCTGCTTCGCGCCGCGCGCGACGCTGCACCACGAGAACCGAATTAATCCAATGCTTTCAATGGGATTTCGATTGCATTCCCGACATGCGTGTCATGCCTGACCGCCGGCCTGAATAGCGTGATGCGCCTGTTTTGGCGAAACAAAAAGCCGAGCTGGCAAATATTCGGCCAGCCCGCTCAAGGCCTCGGCAATCTCATATTCTGCTACCGCAGCTTCGCCCATATGAACCGCCACACGAGCAACAAATTCCGCGCGCGTGGGCCTTGGCGGTGCAACGGATTGCGGGTACCAATCCTGAAACAGGACAGGCACCAATGCACGCGGCAAACGTCGGGCCAGCTCCACAACCTCGGTGGCCGTCAACCACTCACGCAAAGCCAAAAGAACCGCACACGAAAGGCCAAAGGCCCGCTCTTGCTCGGTTGCATAGGTCACAGCCCGGATCGGCGCGCGGTCTAGATTGGCACTGATCATAAGCATTCCTCAGATCCTTTCGGGCATCGCGGGTTTTGCATTGTCACCCTGCAACCATAGGGGCCGTTCGCTTGCGGCAACATTGACTGGCATCAATGGGCCGCACGGGCCAAGAACGAAAGAATGGGCCCTTGGCCAATACCGGCACCAATCCGGTTGCCGATGATCAATGACGCAGTGCCGATAAAGGCCCAGTCTTATCGCGTGTACCACTCACACCACGCAAAAATCTGAAGGAGAGGACGTGAAAGGCGCCACCAAAACGGGCGTGCGATGAAACGTAGCATAAAGTCCTAATTTCGATTGCGCGCTTACGTGACGCCGATGATCAATTCAAGAATGCCGCCGCCGCTCTGAAGCCAGCGGAGAATGGTCATAGTGTATAGGAAGTTGGGCACAGAACGCGTGCAAAAAACTGTGCCGACCCCCGTTCCTGTTGCTTTCTTATCCCCGAAAAAGAAGGCGACGCACACTGGCCATTGTCGCCTGATGTGAGGGCCCGCTTACGCCCCTCACGCGCCTTCCTACACGATGGCGTTGTGCTGGTAGTTCAAAGTTCAGACCGGCGGCTGCATCCCTGCCTGGACATGAAGATTTTTTGTTCTGTCTGGGCAATGGGCACTGGCCGGTGCGAGTAATCGCATCGGTCAGTGTTCATTCAAAAGGCTATATCACGCTCAGCAGACCAGTCCCAGACGTCACAGCCGCTGCCTTGACACATGCGTCCAACTTGATTGCAGACTGCGTTTAATGTACCATTCCATATGTCGAATGGTCAGCTTGACCATGTCGCGATCGGGGGATGCGACTTTCGGCGACTTTTGCACACCCAATGCACGCAAGATGTCCAGCTGGAACCGACTAAAATTCACCCCCGACTTTGACGAAGCGTAGAAGGTCCCCCGTTTTGTTGGGGTCCGGAATGTAACGATTGACTTTCAATTTGTTTGGTTTGCAAGGCGAACGCGGTCATCCGCGTCATTTCAAAAGATATTTTTGGGTCGAACGACAAAGGAAATTTACGATGG
>DATFKJ010000302.1:0-23353 GCA_035268705.1 Roseovarius sp.
CGCCTTGAAAATCGAACAGGAGCTTGCACAGGCATGACGGCTCAAGTCTCTCACCTCGGCGATCCGAATTTGCATTTCTGGCTGACCCGCTCCGTGGCCCGCGCTGTCCGCGTGAACCTGTCGGATGCGCTGGCCGCCGGACAAATCACGCCCAACCTCTACGCCGAAATGGTCACAAAATGCCGCCGCTGCCCGCATGTCGCGACCTGCGAGGCATGGCTGGCCCAGAACGGAGCCGGCGCGCAGGAGGTGCCCGCGCACTGCGCCAATGCCTCCATTCTGAATGCCCTGATCGAAGAACTCGGGCCGACCAGCCTGCATTAGGCCTTGCACCGCACCTCGCGCCGCTTGTGCCAGGCATAAAGCGCCGGGGCGAGCGCACGGTCATAGACAACGCTGGCCACCTGCCGTACCCCCGGCAGGCCCACCAGCCGCGCCAACCAGCGATAGCGCGGCATTTCCCGCCACAACACCAAGAAAGCCGGAATACCGGCGTAAATCTCGCCGCCCTGCATCACGTGCAAGCGCTTGGCCGCCTCCTCGCGGCTCACGCCCCACCGCGCCAGATCACAGGTGCTCAGGTCATCATAGGCCAAGGGCAGGGCGTGCGCTTGGCTGTACTTGGCGTAATGGTCGATCTCCACGCTGCACACCGGGCAGTCACCATTGTATAAAACACGGGTGTCATCCTTGGGCATGAGGCACTCCTTTTCTCTCACGAAAGATAGAGCGTATCACCCCCGCGAAAAGAGCCTGCGACCCATCGTAGGGTGCGCATTCACTGCGCACCGCCGCGCCCGGTCAGACCGTACAAAACTCACGTACAAAACGTACGAAAATCACCGCGCGGTCTGTTAACGATCCGGGGTGCGGTGAAAAATACCGACGCGATACCGACGCTTTGCCGACGGGATACCGACAGCGGTTTTGCCTGTTAAACAAGGATTTTCTGGCGATTCGGCGCAAAGGTTAATCGCCGCCCGTCTCCTCGCGCAACCACGCCTCCGCGTCCGGCGTGCTGGCGACCTCTTCCCACGTGATCACCGGCAGGTCATAGGGGTGACGCCCTTGCAGCATCTCGACCACCGCATTCACGTGTTCCGCCCGCGTCTTGAGGGTCACGGAGACCTCTTCTTCTTCCTCGATGCGCCCCCGCCAATGAAAAACGCTTTTCACCTCTGGCAAGATGTTCCCACAGGCCGCCAAACGCGCCTCCACAACCACGCTGGCCAAATCCCGCGCGGTGTCCAGATCGGGGCAAGTTGTCGTGACATGGATCATCAGGGGCCTCCGCACAGTGTTGAACCTTCAGATCAACACGCATTGGTCCTGTCTGACAAGCCTCAACCGGGCAAGCGTCCCCAAAGGTCGTACTCCCCCGCCTCGTCGACCTCGACGCTGACGATATCGCCCACGCTAAGCCCTTGAGTTCCCTCATCAATGAACAAGCAGCCATCAATCTCGGGCGCATCCGCCTTGGTGCGGCAGGTGGCGATGCCGTCCTCGTCGATGTCATCGACGATCACCTCTTGCACTGTGCCAACCTTGGCGGCCAGCTTCTCCTCGGAAATCGCCTGCGCCTTTTCCATGAACCGCTCCCAGCGGTCCTGCTTGACCTCCTCGGTCACATGATCGGGCAGGGCGTTCGAGCGCGCCCCATCAACGTTTTCATATTTGAAACAACCGACCCGGTCCAACCGCGCCTCGTCCAGCCAATCCAGCAAGGTCTGAAATTCTTCTTCCGTTTCACCGGGATAGCCCACGATGAAGGTCGACCGCAGGGCAATATCCGGGCAATCCCGCCGCCACGCGGCAATTTCGTCCAGCGTCTTGGCCGCCGCAGCAGGCCGCGCCATGCGCTTGAGCGTATCGGGATGCGCATGTTGAAAGGGAATGTCCAAATACGGCAAAACCAACCCCTCCGCCATCAGCGGGATAAGCTGCCGCACATGCGGATAGGGGTAGACGTAATGCAAACGGACCCAAGCACCCAAACTGCCCAAATCCCGCGCCAAATCAGTAAGATGCGCGCGGTGGCCCCGGTCTTCGGCATGCTTGATATCCACGCCATAGGCGCTGGTGTCCTGACTGATGACCAGCAACTCCCGCACGCCGCTGTCCACCAGTTTCTCGGCCTCACGCACCACGGCATGGGCTGGGCGGCTGGCCAGACGGCCCCGCATATCGGGGATGATGCAGAACTTGCACTTGTGGTTGCAGCCCTCTGAAATCTTTAGGTAACTGAAGTGCCGGGGGGTCAGCTTCACACCGCTGGCCGGAAGCAGATCCACAAAGGGATCGGGTGAGGGCGGCACCGCGCCATGCACTGCATCCAACACCTGCTCATACTGGTGCGGGCCGGTGACGGCCAAGACCTTTGGATGCGCCCCGGTGATATACTCAGGCTCCGCGCCCAAGCATCCGGTTACGATCACCTTGCCATTGGCATCAATCGCCTCGCCAATCGCCTCAAGCGATTCCGCCTTGGCACTGTCCAGAAACCCGCAGGTGTTCACGATCACCGCATCAGCGCCCGAATACTCCGGGCTGATTCCATAGCCCTCGGCACGCAGCCGGGTCAAAATCCGCTCACTATCGACAAGGGCTTTGGGACAGCCAAGGCTGACCATGCCAATGGTGGGCTGGCCCTTGCGCGGGGCCTCGGAAACGCGGGCGCGGGCCAGATCGGGCCGCAGATCGGGTGGATTGGTGCTCATGCAGGCGCATATAGAGATTTGACCGGCCTTCGGGAAGGGAAAACAGGTTGTTGCGCATGGCCGCTCCCCCTACATCTTGGAATAGGCAAACATGGGGGCCGTCATGCGGTGGATTTTGCGTCTTGTTGGTTTGGTGATCGTGCTGGCCCTTGTTGCTGTGGTCTCGATCATCATGTTGCCGGGTGACCGGATCGCACGCATCGCGGCCGACCAGATATCGTCGCTCACGGGCCGCGAGGTCACGATGCAGGGCGACACCACGGTCAGCTTCTATCCCGTCCTCGGCATCTCCACCGGCCAAGTCAGCGTCGCAAATGCGCCGTGGTCCGAGGCCGGGCCGATGTTCACCGCCCAAAGCCTCAAGATCGGGGTGGAGCCAACGGCCCTTTTCGGCGGCGATATCCGTATCACCGGGCTTGAGGCCGTTGGTCCCAAGATCCTGCTGGAACGCGCCGCAAATGGCGCGGTGAACTGGGAAATCGGGGTTGAGGGCGTGGCCCCTTCAGGCCAAGGCGAAGGGGAAACGGCCCCGGCCCCCTCCAATCCGTTGGCCCTGACACTGGACCGCGCCCTGATCACCGATGCCGACCTGACCTATGTCGACCACGGCACCGGCGATCGGATCGCCATGCCGGGGATGGATTTCGATCTTCGCTGGCCCGAATACGAAGGCACCGCCACGTTTGATGCCACTCTGCGCCCTGCTGGTCAGCCCGTGCAGGTTTCCGGGCACTTGGACAAGGTTGGAAACTTCATTGCTGGCGGGGTATCGGCACTTGAGGCAACGATCAACGCCCCGGGCGGCAAAGTCGTTTTCGCAGGCCGCGCCGGCGTGCAGCCACAGCTTGGCGGCCGCATCACCGCTGATCTCGATGATACCGCTGGCTTCATGTCCTCGCTGGGACTGGCAGCGCCAGATATTCCGGCGGGTCTTGGCCGCGCCATGGGGGCCAATTCCGATATCACCTTAACCCCAGACATGCGCCTGTCGCTGCGCGAGACCAGCCTGACGTTGGATGGCAACCGCTTTACCGGCGCGGCGGACGTTATGCTGGGCGGCAGTAAACCCCGCTTCAACGCGCAGCTTAATGCCGGCGCGCTTGATCTGTCGGCGCTGGCCGCCGACGATGGCGCGGCCGGATCGGCAGGTGGCTCGGGTGGCGCAGGAGCATCCTCCGGCTGGCCGAAAACGCCCATTGATGCAGGGGCATTGGCCTTGGCCGATGGCGAAATTGCCCTTGTCGCAGACAGCGTGGACCTTGGCGATTTCAAGCTCGGAAAAACGCGGACCCTGATGACACTTGACCGCGCACGCATGGTGTTCGAATTGCGGGAATTGCAGGCCTATGACGGCACGATCACGGGCCAGTTCGTCATGAACAATCGTTCGGGCCTCTCGGTTGGTGGCGATATGGCCGCCCGCGGCATCAACCTTGAAACCTTCCTTGCCGATGCCATTGATGTCTCTCGTTTCGCGGCAAAGGCCGATGGTGATCTCAACTTCCTCGGTGTGGGCAATTCGTTGCACGCCATCATGAACAGTCTCTCGGGCGACGGGGCCGTCAGAACCGGGCGCGGTGTGATATCGGGGATTGACCTTGACCGCCTCATGCGCTCGGGCGATGGAGCAGGCGGGACCACGGTTTTCGACAGCCTCGGCGCGACGTTTACCATGCAGGATGGCAACCTCCTCAACGATGACCTGCTGATGACCTTGCCACTGGCCAAGGCCGAGGGCGAGGGCCGCATCGGGCTTGGGGCGCAGGACATCGACTATCTTATCACGCCCGTGCTTCTTGAAGGCGAAAACCGCCGCGGCCTTGCCATTCCGGTCCGTATCCGTGGCCCATGGGCCAACCCGCGCATCACGCCGGATCTGGAAAAGGCCATCGACCTCAATCTCAAGGAAGAAAAAGAAAAGCTGGAACAGCGTGTGCGCGAAGAACGCAAGGAGTTGGAGGCCAAGGCCGAAGAGGAAGTGAACCGCACCCTGGAAAAAGAACTGGGCGTGACGCGGGAAGAGGGGCAATCCGTCGAGGACGCGGTCAAGGACCGCGCCGAAGATGCCCTCAAGGAAGAGTTGTTCAAACTCTTCGACTGATCGGCCAAAAGAGAAAGGGGCCTCGAAAGGCCCCTTTGTCGTTCGTCATGTACGTGTCGCCTACCGCTTGCGATCGCGGCGGCTGCTCATCGGCTGGAAGGCCACGCCGACATGCGCCTCGCAATAGGGCTTGCCCGATTTCACGGGAAGCCCACAGAACCAGAAATCCTCGGTCGCCGGGTCGCCGACAGGCCACTTGCAGGTCCGCTCGGTCAGTTCCATCAGGCTCAGTTTCTTGGCTTTTTTCTCGATCTCGCTCACCTTGGCCAGGGCCTCGGGGTCGATCTCGTTGGCCGAGGGCTGTGGTGGCAGGGGTTGGCCTGCCGGAATGATCTGTTTGGCACGGCTGACCGGGGCAGCGGGGGTCGGCGCGGCTTCCTCTGCGGGCTTGGGCGCCTCGGGTTTGGGCGTGGGCTTGGCCGCCGCCTTGGGCTTCGCCTTCGGCGCCGGTTTCGCGGCGGGCTTGGCCTTGGCGGATTCGCTTGTCCCGCCCGAGCCGTTGCGGTTCGACAGGCCCAGCCGGTGTACCTTGCCGATCACCGCGTTGCGAGTGACCCCGCCCAACTCCTTGGCGATCTGACTGGCAGACTGGCCTTCGCCCCACATTTTCTTCAGCAGTTCAACGCGTTCATCGCTCCAGGACATGGCCCGCTTCCTTATCTCAAAAGGCGGCCCCATTGGCGCCGCCCTGCAAAATTCCTCTGACGCTCTATTCTAAACACTCATGGGTAAGTTACAAGGCGTCGAATCAGATGCGAAAGGGCAAAGCATGGGCGAAATGACCGATATGGGCACACGCCGCTTCGGGCGGGTGAACTGGCTGGGCCTCTACACCTTGGCCAGCCGCGAGGTGCAGCGCTTTCTTGCGGTCTGGACCCAAACGCTCATGGCCCCTCTGGTTACCGCCGGGCTGTTCATGCTGATCTTTTCAATCGCCATCGGCCCGCGCCGGGGCGATGTCATGGGCGTCAGTTTCACAACCTTCATAGCACCCGGCATCCTGATGATGACGGTGATCCAGAACTCTTTCGCCAATACCTCCTCGTCAATCGTCATCTCCAAGGTTCAAGGCAATATCGTCGACACCCTCATGCCGCCGCTGAGTGCTGCTGAAATGGTGCTCGGCTACCTCGCAGGCGGCATCGGGCGCGGGCTTTTCGTGGCCCTCGCCATTGCGCTGGCGCTTTGGGTCGTGCTGGGCATCACGCCGGCACACCCCCTTTTGGCGCTGGCCTTTGTCACACTGGGCGCGGCCTTCCTTGGCGGTTTGGGGATCGTGGCGGGTATCTTCGCCAACAAATTCGACCAGATGGCCGCGATCACGAACTTCGTCGTCACCCCGTTGGCCTTTCTCTCGGGTACCTTCTATTCGGTCGAGGCGCTGCCCCCCGTGCTCAACGAAGTCACCCACTTCAATCCGATATTCTACCTGATTGACGGTGCGCGCTATGGATTGATCGGGGTGTCGGATAGCCCGCCCATGCTGGGCCTTGGGGTCGGCATTTTCTCGACCTTGGTGATTTCGGCAGTGGCGTGGGCGATGCTCGCCCGCGGCTATCGACTCAAGGCCTGACCAAAAGGCGCGCGCTGACGCGCGCACAGGTTTAACTCGCCCCGAAAGGGGCTCGCCGCAAAAGGCGCATGTGACACGTTGCTGCGATTGTCAGCACCAGGCGCAAGGCTTGGATGCCTCCGGCGGAGATCGAAAAAAGGGGCCCGCTGCCCTTCTTCTGTTCAAAAATATCCCGAGGTGAATTGGCCAAAGGCCAAGAGGGGCAGCGCCCCTCACACCAATCAAACCTGCGTGGCGAAGCCACTCGATTTCGCGGCGGCCTTAGCGACAAAGTTGGCGGGCACGCTCGCCGTAGTTGCTATAGGCTTTCCAGAAGCGCTCATTGCTGCCACGGTCCGATTGGCGGATTTCCTGGGCCGAATGCGGGTCGCGGTAGAATTTCACCGCGCGGCGCTGTTGCGCGCCGGTCAGCGTTTGGTCCGCTGCCGCTTGAACACACCCGCACAATTGTCGGGACCGTGCCTTGCGATCCGATGCCATGCAGGCCTTGGAGATCGGTCCAAAAGCCATCGGCGCACCGCGCGAGATATTGTCGCCACGGAAGCGGTCTCCGCCGCCACAGCCTGCCAGAATCGTAATCAGTCCAATAAAAAAAGCCTGCCGCATGGGTTGCGCCCCCGTTTTGCCTCATCCTGCGGTGGCCCGGTTTGTCCGGTATTCCTGCCGCATTTCACTGCCTTTGTTATATTTGCCGCAACTGGAGGGATTTTTCAATTCACAAGATCGCTGCTGACTGCGACACTCAGGCCGATCGTATCGGAGCTTGCCTGTGGAATTCAGCTTTTCAAACCTGATCTTTATCGTTCTTGCGGTCATGCTGTTGCAGCCGCTTCTGTCGGGTCGCATCTTCGCCGTTCGGCGCGAACAGGCCATTCGAAGCATCGAGAAAAAGCGCCGTAGCCGGATCATCACCATGATCCACCGGCAGGAGAAACGCAGTTTTTTCGGCATGAATGTCTCGCGCCAGATTGACCTTGAGGATGCTCAATCCATCATTTCCGCTATCAAATCGACACCCGATGACACGCCGATAGACCTTGTGCTGCATACCCCCGGAGGACTTGTGATCGCGGCCATGCAGATTGCCCGGGCAGTTGAGGCGCATCCCGCGAAAGTTACTGTTTTCGTTCCGATCTACGCGATGTCGGGCGGCACGCTGATTGCCTTGGCCGCCGATGAGATCGTGATGGGGGAGTTTTCCATGCTTGGCCCGATTGATCCGCAGATCATGGGCATCTCGGCGGCCTCCATCATCGCCGCGCGTGATTCAAAACCGGTGGAGCATGTCTCGGATGTGGCGCTTGTGTTGGCCGACGTAAGCGATAAGGCCATCAATCAGGTGAAAGCGGGCGCGGTCGAGATCATGACCCCTCGGATGGAGCGGGCCAAGGCCGAGAAATTGGCTGAAACGCTTGCCTCGGGGACATGGACACATGATTACGCGCTGACACCTGCCGAGGCCTCGGAACTTGGCGTTCCCGTGACCGTGGGTCTGCCGCGTGAAATCCTGGATTTGATGAAGCTTTACCCGGCCCCGGTTCAACAATCCGCGGTGGAATTCCTGCCCTTCGACCCCCCCGGCAAGCGGATGAATTGACCGTTGCAAACTCACGATGGTGTGAGGGGCTTTGGAAAACAATCAAGGGTGCTCCTACGTCGAGTGGCGAAAGGAGGTATTTCGATGGATAGATTAAGTTTCGTCCTCATTCTCGCCACGGGGCCCGTCATCGCGGGTGGATTGATTATTACCTTGATGAGTTTCGGCTTTTACGGCTGGGCCTATCTTCTGCCTGCCGGGATCGTGGGGTGGCTCTTGGCTTGGCCTGCGGGCTATGTCATCTCGCGTCGGATCAAACGCCAAGACCCCAATTTCGACCATACGAAAGGGTCAGATAACGGGGTCTTGCCCGACCCCTCTGCGCCCGAGGCGTGAGGTCGTCGCCGCCGGACCAGCAAACGCCGTGGCCGATTTCTGCCATCTTCCCAAGGATTGATCATTCGACCTTGGGAGGAGCCAGGCAGTGGATTTTGAAATACGCACGCGATCTCGATGGCTAACCTCGGCTACGCCTGTCGCATCATGCAGACCCTCAACTGGCGCCGCGTGCGGCCTCCGGGTAGGTTTCCAGAAAGTGATGCAACACCGCGTAAAGGTCGCGGGCATGGGGTAGATCATCGCGGTGAAGGGCGTCGCGGATATCGTCACAGATCATCTGCTGCACCTTTTGCGGCCCCTTGTGAAGACGCATGATATAATCGCCCATGAGCGAAGCATCCAGCTCGGGCAGGTGCTCATGCTCGGCTACCGCCGCAATCTCTTCACGGCTCAGGCACGTCATGTCTTCGATATCTTCCAGCGTGATCATCATTCGAGTATACCATCACCGAGGCTTCCTCACCTGACATGGATCAATGTCCGGTGGCCGGTTCTTGCCTATCTGGGGCCAAATATCCTTGAAAGGGCCTTTCATGAACTGGCTTTTGTTCATTTTGCACCTCTTTATCGGCGCAACGCTCGCCGGTGTGGGAATCGTCGTTGTCCTTGTCGCGGGCCTTTCCGGTGCGGCATGGCTG
Source organism: Roseovarius sp. (assembly GCA_035268705.1). Classification (GTDB taxonomy): domain Bacteria; phylum Pseudomonadota; class Alphaproteobacteria; order Rhodobacterales; family Rhodobacteraceae; genus Roseovarius. The sequence continues at coordinate 8,966 of DATFKJ010000302.1, forward strand.
TGGGGCGCAGTGCTTGGTGGGCTTGTCCTTGCCTTTCCGGTGGCTTGGTTGGTGGCCCGCGCGATGGAGGCAGACTGATTCAGATCAAGGTGTGATATTCCGAATCTGGTATGTAACTTTACGAATGCGCGATTGATTGCATGAGGTCTGAAATGCTTCGCTTGGGTTTGATACTTTATCTCTTCATCGGCACCACCATGGCCGGCTCGGCGATGATCGCCGCGCTTGCTGCGGGCTATGACACGACCGTACCTGTCGTGGGCTCGGCCGTGGCGGGATTCATCGCTGCGATTCCGGTGGCATGGGCCGTGGCGCGAGCGCTTTATTCCGAGTGAATTGCAGGTGCGTACGGCCCGTACGAAAACAACCCACGCTGTGCAGATTTCCGCACGAAAACCGGGGGCCTAGCGTACGATCCGTAGGATCGTCAGGAAAGCCAAGTGCGCACCGCCGCTTGGAATTCCCGCGGTTTCTCGGCGTGCAGCCAATGGCCGGCCCTGGGAATTTTCGCAAACTGTGCCTGTGGGAACAATGCTTTGATATCGCTGCGATAGTCGCGCTTCACATAGTCCGAGTTGGCCCCGGACAGGAACAATGTCGGTTTGTCGAATTCCCCGCTCACATCAGGGAAGGACAGGATGTTCGGCATGTCCCGCGCCAGAACGTCCAAGTTCAGACGCCACTGTTTCTCTTTCACATCAAGGGATTGAGTGAAGAAGGTGATCAGGGTGGGGTCGTCCACCACCTGTTCAAGCTGCTCTGCCGCATCCGACCTGCGCTCGATCTTGTCCAGATCCACCGCCTTCATCGCGTCGATGAAGTGACCTTGGGAGTGGGAATAGGTCACGGGCGCAATGTCCGCGACGATCATGCGGTTTACCAACTCCGGCCGCGTCAGCGCCAGAACCATGGCCGCCTTGCCCCCCATGGAATGGCCCAACACATCGAACGGGCCGTCCAAGCCGTCCAGCACCCGCGCCAGATCATCCGCCATATCAGGGTAAAAATGCGTTTCATACCAAGGGCTTAACCCATGGTTGCGCATGTCCACTGCCAGCACCTGCCGGTCTTCCGACAGCCGTTTGGCGATGACGCCCCAATTGCGTGCCGAGCCATAAAGCCCATGCACGATCAACAGCCCGGGCCGGTCTGTCCGCACCCCATGTTCGATGGTGTTCAACATGAGCCAAGACATAACCGCGCGCGCGCCGCATCGCCACCCCTATTGAGGCCCGACGCGCCGCGCGCTACCATGTGCGTCAGGGGCACAACCATGATTGATCCAAAACCGTTTCAGGACAAAACCGACGATCTTGCCCACCTGCTGCAAGAGCGTTTGGGCATCCGCGGCAAAACCTTTTCTGTCAAATTCCGTCGCGCCGGGCGCCTTTTGCCGCGCTTTGCCCGAAAGGCAGGGGGCGAGGTGGCGCAGGCCGAAACCATGATGGCTCATCCGCGCCTAGCCGCCCTTGTTGATGCGGACAAGTTTACCCGCGCGGCCACCATTCTTGGCGATCACCTGAACGATATCGACCCAAAAGAGCGGCGCAAAACCCGCGCCTTGCACCTTGCGGCCTCGATCGTCTTCAACCTCGCGCTATTGGGGGTAGCGGTCTATGCGGTTCTCTGGGCCGTCGGGCGTATCTGAGCGGCACGGGTTCTAGAAAGCCGCATACCTTCCAACCGCCAGCCATGAAAAACCCCGCGCAGTCGAACCGCGCGGGGCCTTACTTGGAAGCACACCCGATTACAGGTTGGGGTACATCGGGAAGCGTTTGCAGAGCGCCTCAACCTCGGCTTTCACCTTGGCCTCGACGTCGCCATTGCCCTCTTCGCCATTGGCGGCCAGACCATCGACAACCTCGACGATCCAATCGGCGATCTGGCGGAACTCAGCCTCGCCAAAGCCCCGGGTCGTGCCCGCAGGCGACCCCAAGCGAATACCGCTTGTCACGGTGGGCTTTTCGGGGTCGAACGGCACGCCGTTCTTGTTGCAGGTGATATGCGCCCGGCCAAGCGCCTTTTCGGTGGCATTCCCCTTCACGCCCTTGGGGCGCAGGTCCACAAGCAGAACATGGGTGTCGGTTCCGTGGGTCACGGTATCCAGCCCACCCTTTATCAACTGGTCGCTCATCGCTTGCGCGTTGCTGACAACTTGCTGAATGTACTGCTTGAATTCGGGGCGCAACGCTTCGCCAAAGGCCACGGCCTTGGCTGCGATCACATGCATCAGCGGACCGCCCTGAATGCCGGGGAAGATGGCCGAGTTGAACTTCTTGGCCAAGGCCTCGTCGTCGGTCAGGATCATGCCGCCACGCGGGCCACGCAGGGTTTTATGCGTGGTCGTGGTGGCCACATGGGCATGCGGGAAGGGCGAGGGGTGCTCACCTGCCGCGACCAGACCGGCGAAGTGCGCCATGTCTACGTGCAGGTAAGCCCCGACCATATCGGCAATCTCGCGCATCTTCGCAAAGTCGATCTGGCGCGGAATCGCGCTGCCGCCCGCGATGATTAGCTTGGGTTGATGCTCTTTGGCCAGCGCTTCGATCTGGTCATAGTCGATCAGGTTGTCTTCCTTGCGCACACCATATTGCACCGCGTTGAACCACTTGCCCGATTGGTTGGGCGCGGCACCGTGGGTCAGGTGGCCACCGGCATCAAGGCTCATGCCAAGGATCGTGTCACCGGGCTTCAGCAGCGCGGTAAAGACACCTTGGTTGGCTTGGCTGCCCGAGTTCGGCTGGACGTTGGCAAAGCCGCAGCCAAACAGTTCGCAGGCGCGCTCAATCGCAAGATTTTCCGCGATATCAACAAATTGACACCCGCCATAATAGCGGCGACCGGGGTAGCCCTCGGCATACTTGTTGGTCATCACGCTGCCCTGCGCTTCCATCACGGCGGCGCTGACGATGTTTTCGCTGGCGATCAATTCGATCTCTTCGCGCTGGCGTCCCAGTTCTTGGCCAATCGCCTTGGCGATCTCAGGGTCGCGGGATGCAAGAGATTCGGTGAAAAACCCTTCGCTGACAAAGGGTTGGTTTCCGTCATGGGGCATTGGGCCACCTCCATCAAATCTGAACTTCGCGGGATTTCCTATAGGAAACCTAGTCTTTTTGAAAGGTTGTAAAGCGACAAAAGGCCCGGCAGGACCGGCATGACTGGTACATGCGGTGGATTTATGTTTCGATCCGCCCCAGAATGCGCCCTTTGGAAACGGAACTCCTCCGCAATGCCCTTGAAGATTGCCTTTGTCGCCAGTGATGCCCCGTCCTCCCAAACGGCGCGCGGGGCGCTGGTTACGCGTTACGGGGACGTGCCTGAGGACGAGGCCGATGTCATCGTCGCCTTGGGGGGCGATGGCTTCATGCTGCAAACCCTGCATGGCACGCAACACCTGCCTGCACCGGTCTATGGGATGAACCGTGGCACCGTCGGCTTCCTGATGAACGAATACAGTGAAACCGACCTGCTCGACCGCCTCGCCGCTTCCGAAGAGGCGGTGATTAACCCATTGAAAATGAAAGCACAAACCATTGATGGCAAGATGCATAATGCGCTTGCTATAAATGAGGTGTCACTGTTGCGCGCAGGCCCGCAAGCGGCCAAGCTGAAGATCACCATAGATGGCCACCTAAGGCTTGAGGAACTTGTCTGTGACGGGGCGCTTGTCTCAACGCCTGCCGGCTCAACCGCTTATAACTACTCGGCGCATGGTCCGATCCTGCCCATCGGCTCGGATGTGCTGGCCCTCACGGCTGTTGCCGCCTTCCGCCCTCGGCGCTGGCGCGGGGCACTATTGCCCAAATCGGCGCATGTGCGTTTCGACGTGATCAACCCGGGCAAACGCCCGGTCATGGCCGATGCGGATAGTATCTGGGTTGAGAACGTTCTCTGGGTGGAAATCCAGTCCGAACCAAGCATCGAACACCGGTTGTTGTTCGATCCGGGTCACGGGCTGGAAGAACGCCTTTTGCGCGAACAATTCGTCTAACCTTTTAAAAATCGGGCCGCAGGGGGTTTCAGCGCCCTCAGCGCCTTCATACGTCTTGTTCATGGCGCACGGCGCAGAGCATATCACGGCACTGCTGCACAGCCCTTGGTTTCTCGTGACTTGGGCGGCACTTATGCTGCCCAGTCTCGCGATTCTCCTGATCGACCTACGTCTTAAAAACAGCCACCTGATGCCGCTGATGAAATGGGTCTGGGCCTTGACCGTGGTCTATTCCGGGCCACTGGGCTTGGCGGTCTACTGGTGGTCGGGCCGTAAGGAAATCACGGCGGATGGCACCTACCGCCGCGCCGCGCGCTCGGTTGCGCATTGCTATTCGGGCTGCGGCATGGGCGAAATCATCGGCCTGACCTTGGCTGTTGGCGTACTGGCCCTCAGCACCGCCGCCACCGCCTTGATGACCTTTGCCTTCGCCTATGTCATGGGGTTCGCCTTCACCGTAGGGCCGCTCATGCAGGAGGGCACGGGCTTTGGCGTCGCGACGCGCGATGCGATTTACTCTGAAACCCCCAGCATCGCGGTGATGGAAATCGTCGCCATCGGCGTCGACCTGACACTGGCGGGCGATGCTGGACCCAGCCAAGTGCTGTTCTGGTCCTCGATGATTGTCTCGCTCACCTGCGGACTTCTGGCCGCCTACCCGGTGAACATCCTGCTGATCCGCATGGGGGTCAAAGAGGGAATGATGGACCCCCGAAACACCAGCCACGCCCATACCTAACCCACTGCAAAGAAAGGAGAGTCTTCAATGGCACGCCTTCTTATGATTCTGACATCAAACGACAAGATGGGGGATGATGGCGCCCCCACCGGCTTTTACTGGGAGGAAATGGCCGTCCCCTATTGGGCCTTCCGCGAGGCGGGCTATACCGTCGATCTGGCAAGCCCCAAGGGTGGCCGCCCTCCCGCCGATCCGGCCTCGGATGACGATACCATGGCCCGTCCCCGTGCCGTGAAACGCTTCATGGAGGATGAGAAAGCCATGAAGGCGCTGGAAAATACCCTGCGCCTGACCGACGTGGATGCCAGCCGCTATGATGGCGTCTTCCTGCCCGGCGGCCACGGCACCATGTGGGATTTCCACCAAACCCCGCAAGTTGCGACCACCGTGTCGAAAATCCACGAACAAGGCGGCGTTGTCGGCGCGGTCTGCCACGGGCCGGCTGGCCTTCTGGGCACCAAACGCAGCGATGGCACCCCGCTTCTCAAGGGCCGCAAGGTCAACGGTTTCACCAATTCCGAGGAAACCGCCGCAGGCCTTAGCAACGTGGTGCCGTTCTTGCTGGAGGATGAGTTGAAAGGCGAAGGCGCGATTTTCGAACGCAGTACCGAAGATTTCAGCGGCTTTGCCATCCGCGATGCGCGCATCGTTACAGGGCAGAACCCTGATTCATCGGCGGCGGTGGCCGAACACATGCTGGCCGCGCTGAACGATGCGCAACGCACGGCGGCCTAAAACGAAACGCGCGCCGGGGATTACCCGGCGCGCGGCCTCATTCACTTGGCATACCCAATGGTTTGCAGCGCGTCCTTGATTTCATCAAGGATCGCGGGGTCGTCGATGGTGGCGGGCATCTTGTACTCGGCCCCATCGGCGATTTTCACCATGATGGCCCGCAAAATCTTGCCCGAGCGTGTCTTGGGCAGACGATCCACCACGACAGCCAGTTTGAAGGCCGCCACCGGGCCGATCTGATCGCGCACCATTTTCACGCATTCCTGAACGATCTCGGCATGGTCGCGGTTTACACCCTTGGTCAGGCACAAAAAGCCCACCGGCATTTGCCCTTTAAGCTGATCCGATACCCCGATCACGGCGCATTCGGCCACATCGGGGTGGGCGGCCAGCACTTCCTCCATGCCGCCCGTCGACAGACGGTGACCGGCCACGTTGATCACGTCATCGGTCCGCGCCATGATCCACAGGTAACCGTCCTCGTCCTTCATCCCCGCATCGCCGGTCTCGTAATAGCCCGGGAAGGTGTTGAGGTAAGACTTGCGGAACCGATCTTCGGCGTTCCACAGCGTCGGCAGGGTGCCGGGGGGCAGGGGCAGTTTCACGGCAATCGCGCCCAACTCGCCCGCAGGCATTTCATGCCCGCCTTCGTCCAGAATTTGCACGTCATAACCCGGCATCGCCACCGTGGGCGACCCGATCTTGACCGGCAGCGCCTCGATCCCCGCAGGGTTGCCCGCGATGGTCCAGCCGGTTTCGGTCTGCCACCAGTGGTCATAGACCGGCTTGCCGGTCATCTCTTGTGTCCACTCGATGGTATCAGGGTCGGCGCGTTCACCCGCAAGATAGATCGCACGCAGGCTCGAAAGGTCATATTTCTTAAGGTACTCGCCCTTGGGATCCTCGCGTTTGACCGCGCGGAAGGCCGTGGGCGCGGTAAAGAACGACCGCACCTTGTGCTCTTCGATCACCCGCCAGAAGGTACCGGCATCGGGCGTGCCAACCGGCTTGCCCTCGAAAACAATTGTCGTATTCCCGTGAATGAGCGGCGCATAGCAAATATAGCTATGGCCGACGACCCAACCCACATCCGACGCGGCCCAGAACACATCGCCCGGATCGACGCCATAGATGTTTTTCATGGTCCAGTTCATGGCGACCAAATGCCCGGCCGTATGCCGCACAACACCCTTGGGCGCGCCTGTGGTTCCCGAGGTATAGAGGATATAGGCCGGGTGATTGCCCTCGACCGGGACGCATTCGGCAGGCTCGACGCCATACTGAAACCCATGCCAATCGAAATCACGACCTTCTTCCAGATGTGCGACTTCCTCCTCGCGTTGGAATATCACGCAGAATTCTGGTTTGTGCTTGGCCTCTTCGATGGCGCCGTCAAGCAGCGGTTTGTAATGGACCACGCGGCCCGGCTCGATCCCGCAGGAGGCGGCGATGATGCATTTGGGTTCGCAATCGTCGATCCGCACGGCCAGTTCATGCGCCGCGAAGCCGCCGAACACCACAGAATGAACCGCGCCGATCCGCGTACAGGCCAGCATCGCTTCAAGCGCTTCGGGAACCATCGGCATGTAGATAATGACACGGTCGCCCTTTTCCACGCCCTTCGCGCGCAGCGCCCCGGCCAGACGTGCGACGCGTGATCGCAATTGCGCATAGCTGATCTTGTGCTTGGTGCCAGTAACCGGGCTGTCGTGGATGATCGCTGCCTGTGCGCCGCGCCCATTTTCCACGTGACGGTCCACGGCGTTGTAGCAGGTGTTCACCATGCCATCGCTGAACCACTCATAAAGATTGTCGCCCAGATCGAACAACGCCTTGCTGGGCGTCTCATCCCAGTCGATAGCCTTGGCCGCTTCCATCCAGAACCCTTCCGGGTTCTGCTTCCAGCTTTCATAGACGTCACTGTATGCCATGGTATCCTCCTCCGATCCTTTAGGATTGTGTTACGGATGGGGGGACGTTGCGGCAAGCGGCTTGGCGCATTGCGTGGCAGATTACCGCATAATCTTTGCAGATATCGGGCATTGTAGCCTGCAAAGTTTTGCAAACCACCCGTCAGGCATAGATCGCGTGTCAAATTTCGCGGGTTTTGCAAATCTGCAAATTGTTCGAGTGCAAAGTTGACCGTTTCGCTTCACAGAGATTCGCGGCACTAGCCGTAATGCGCCACCGGCGTTCCGGCAATCGCGGCCATGTTCAAAAGGCCCCGCGCCGTAATCCCGGGCGTGACCACGTGGGCGCGGTTGCCCATCCCCATCAGGATCGGCCCAACCTCAAGCCCGCTGGCCTTCATCTTGAGGATATTGCGCACGCCGCTGGCCGCATCGGCATGGGCGAAAATCAGGATATTGGCCGCCCCCTCCATCCGGTTCCCCGGAAGCAGCCGACCCCGCAAATCCGGGTCAAGGGCGGCATCCACGTTCATCTCGCCTTCATAGGCAAAGTCGCGCGGCTCAGAGTCCAATATTTCAATTGCCGCGCGCAGGCGTTTGCCCGACCCCTCCGCTTGATTGCCAAACTGCGATTGCGAGCACAGCGCCACATTGGGCGTCAGGCCAAAGCGCCGGACATGCCGCGCCGCGCCGATGGCGGATTCGGCCAGTTGCTCAGGCGTCGGTAGCGAATGCACATGCGTATCGGCAATGAAAAGCGGCCCATCCTCAAGGATCATCATCGACAACGACCCATGAGGGCGGTGCTCTAGAGTGCCAAGAACCTGTGTCACGTAGTTCAAATGCCAGCGGTACTCGCCGAATGTCCCGCAGATCAGGCTATCGGCCTCCTCGCGGTGGACCATCACCGCGCCGATGGCCGTGGAGTTGGTGCGCATGATCGCCTTGGCCAAGTCCGGCGTCACGCCCCGGCGCTTCATGATCTCATGGTAGCTGCCCCAGTAATCGCGATAGCGCGGGTCGTCCTCGGGGTTGACGATGTTGAAATCCCGCCCGGGGCGAATTTCCAAACCCATCCGCTCACACCGCCGATCAATGACCGAAGGGCGCCCGATCAGGATGGGTGTCTCAGTGGTTTCCTCCAAGATCGCTTGGGCGGCGCGCAACACGCGCTCGTCCTCGCCCTCGGCAAAGACGATCCGCCGTGCCGCCGTGGCCGCCGCATCGAACACCGGGCGCATCAATAGCGCGGATTTGAACACGCTGGCGTCCAGATCTTCCTTGTAGGCCTGCAAATCCTCAACCGGGCGCATGGCCACGCCGGTTTCCATCGCGGCCTTGGCCACAGCGGTCGACACGACGCCCGAAAGGCGCGGGTCAAATGGTTTGGGGATCAGGTAGTCGGCTCCGAAGGTCAATTGCTCGCCCTTGTAAGCCGCCGCCGCCTCCGCACTGGTGGTGGCGCGGGCCAGTTCGGCAATCCCCTCGACACAGGCGATCTGCATCTCGTCGTTGATCTCGGTCGCACCCACGTCCAAGGCGCCCCGGAAAATGAACGGAAAACACAGCACGTTGTTGACCTGATTGGGAAAATCGCTGCGTCCCGTGGCGATGATCGCCTCGGGGGCCACGCTGCGCGCCTCATCGGGCATGATCTCGGGCGTGGGGTTGGCAAGGGCGAACACGATGGGCCTGTCTGTCATCTTCGCCACATGTTCGGGCTTCAGGACATTCGGCCCCGACAGCCCAAGGAACAGATCCGCCGCCTCGATCACCTCATCGAGCGTCCGCAAATCGCTGTCCTGCGCAAAGGCCGCCTTTTGCGGGTTCATATCCTCTTCACGCCCCTTGTAGACCAGCCCGTGAATATCGCACAGCCAGACATTCTCGCGCTTCACCCCCAGCTTGAGCAGCAGGTTAAGGCAGGCAATCCCCGCCGCCCCGCCGCCGGTGCTGACGATCTTGATATCCTCGAACCGCTTGCCTGCCACATGCAGGGCATTGGTGGCCGCCGCCCCCACGACAATCGCCGTGCCGTGCTGATCGTCGTGGAAGACGGGGATATTCATCCGCTCGCGGCACAGTTTTTCAACGATGAAGCAATCAGGGGCCTTGATGTCCTCAAGGTTGATCGCCCCGAATGTCGGGCCAAGCGCGCAGACGATATCGGCCAGTTTTTCGGGGTCCTTTTCGTCCACCTCGATATCGAAACAGTCGATATTGGCAAATTTTTTGAACAGGACCGCCTTGCCTTCCATCACCGGCTTGCTGGCAAGCGCGCCGATATTGCCAAGGCCCAGAACCGCGCTGCCGTTGGTGACAACCGCCACAAGGTTTCCGCGCGCAGTGTAGCGGCTGGCGTTGCGCTCATCTGCCTTGATCTCAAGACAGGCTTCGGCCACGCCGGGGCTATAGGCGCGGCTCAGGTCGCGACCATTGGCCAACGGCTTGGTGGCACGGATTTCCAGCTTCCCGGGCTTGGGATGCTCATGATAAGCCAGTGCTGCCTGACGCAGGGTTTCATTGTGGCTGTCACTCATGGCATCCTCCCGTTTAGGTGATAGTTTAATATTAAACTACCTGCTGTGCGGCGCAACCGGCCCTCACTGTCAGCTTGCATCGCGCGGCGCAGCGGCGCAATCTTAATCTGAAAAGCCCGATGAAACGGAGCCACCTGATGGAGCTTATGAATGCCGCACGTATTGTCCGCGACAATGCTCACGCCCCCTATTCCGGTTTCCGTGTCGGGGCCGCTTTGCGCGCGGGCTCGGGGCGTATCTATACCGGTTGCAATGTTGAAAACGCCTCGTACCCTGAAGGCACATGCGCCGAGACCGGGGCGATTGCCGCCCTTGTCGCGGCGGGAGAGACAGAGGTTATCGAGGTTGCAATCATCGCCGACAGCCCCACACCAATCACACCCTGTGGCGGTTGCCGACAAAGACTGGCCGAGTTCGGGGCAGGCGAGATACCCGTTCATATGGGAACGCTTGATGGCCGATCTGAAACCATGACCTTGGCCGCGCTCCTGCCGGGGGCCTTTTCGTCACAGCAGTTCAAGAAAGACTAAGACCATGGATGCGCGACAGATTATCGCCAAGGCACGCGATGCCCAGCCTTTGGGACAGGACGCCTTGAATTGGATGGCCCAAGGTTTGGCCGATCACAATGTCAGCGATGCACAGGCCGCCGCCTTCGCCATGGCCGTATTGCTCAAGGGGCTTTCCCCCGAGGATCGCGCCGCCCTGACGCTGGCCATGCGCGACAGCGGCAAGGTTTTGTCGTGGCCCGCCGACCGCCCGGTGATCGACAAGCACTCCACTGGTGGCCTTGGTGATTGCGTCAGCCTCGTGTTGGCCCCGGCGCTTGCGGCCTGCGGTGCGATTGTCCCGATGGTCTCGGGGCGGGGGCTTGGCCATACCGGCGGCACGCTCGACAAACTCGAATCCATCCCCGGCCTGACCACCACGCTTTCCGAGGTCCAGTTGCGCCGCGCGATAGATCACGCCGGCTGCGCCATCGTCTCGGCCAACGCCGATATCGCCCCCGCCGACCGGCGGCTTTACGCCATCCGCGATGTCACCGCCACGGTCGAAAGCCTTGACCTGATCACCGCCTCGATCCTGTCCAAAAAGCTGGCTGCGGGGCTGGAGGGGCTGGTGCTGGATGTCAAACTCGGCACTGGGGCCTTCATGAAAACACCCGACGCCGCCCATGCCCTCGCCACGGCCCTTGTTGATACCGCCAATGCCGCAGGGTGCAAGACAAGCGCGCTCATCACAGACATGAGCCAACCGCTGGCCACGGCCTTGGGCAATGCGCTTGAAGTGGCCGAAGCGATGCGCGTTCTCACTGGGCAGGCGCAGGGGCGGCTTTATGATCTCACCTGCGCGCTTGGCGGCGTGGCCCTGTCGAATGCGGGGCTTTCCGGCGATCCGAACGCAGGGGCCGCCCAAATCGCCGATGCGATTGAAAATGGCCGCGCGGCCGTGCATTTCGGGCACATGGTCGCCGCCATGGGCGGGCCGGTGCATTTCATTGACCAATGGCAACGCTTCCTGCCCGAAGCCACCGTCATCATGGAGGTCGAGGCCCCTCGCGCGGGTTATATCGCAGCCATGGAGGGGGAGGCTATGGGCCTTGCCGCCATCACCCTTGGCGCGGGCCGACAGGTGGAAAGCGATACGGTCGATCCTGCCGTGGGCTTCGACAAGGTGCTGCCGCTTGGCGCAAAAGTCTCCAAGGGCCAACCCCTCTGCCGCCTCCACGCCGCACGCACGGATCCGGCCGACCGCGCCGCCGAGATGCTATTGAACGCCATCACCATCAGCGACACCGCCCCCGAGTTGCCGCCGCTGGTCCTCGACAGGCTGGGTTAACCCATGCCGCGCGCCTTCCTTGTCGTCATGGATTCCGTCGGCATCGGCGGCGCGCCCGATGCGGCGCAGTTCTTCAACGGCAACACGGCCGACACCGGGGCCAATACCATTGCCCATATCGCCAAGGCACATCCCGGCGGACTTCACCTGCCCACGTTGGATGCCTTGGGCCTCGGCGCGGCGTTGCGCCTTGCCTCGGGGGCCACGGCCCCGGGGCTGGATGCCAACCCCACCGGCCTGTGGGGCTGCGCGACGGAGGTTTCGCCGGGCAAGGATACCCCCACCGGCCATTGGGAATTGGCAGGCGTCCCCGTGCCGTGGCAATGGCATACCTTCCCCGATGAAACCCCGGCCTTCCCGCCCAAGGTGGTCGAGGCCGTCAAGGCCGCCGCTGGCACCGACGGCATCCTCGGCAATTGCCACGCGTCCGGCCTCAAGATCATGCGCGACCTGGGGGCCGAACATCTGCGCACCGGCTGGCCCATCTGCTACACCTCCGCCGACAGCGTCTTTCAAATCGCTGCGCATGAGCAGGCCTTCGGCCTTGATCGCCTGCTTGATCTTTGCCGCGCCGTGGCCCCCATGCTGCACGAGATGCGCGTCGGCCGCGTCATCGCGCGGCCCTTCGTGGGGGATGCAGAAACCGGCTTCCGCCGCACCCCAAACCGCCGCGATTTCGCCATTCCCCCGCCCGCGCCGACACTTTGTGATTGGGTGCAAGGCGCAGGGGGCAAGGTCCATGCCATCGGCAAGATCGGCGATATCTTTTCCAAGCAGGGGATCGACGATGTGGTCAAAGGCACAGATGCGCAATTGATGGCGCATCTCTTCGACGCGGTCGAGACCGCCGAAGACCACAGCCTCACCTTCGCCAACCTCGTCGAATTCGACAGCCTTTACGGACACCGCCGCGATGTCGCAGGTTATGCTCAGGCCCTTGAATGGTTCGACAGCCGCCTCAAAGCCCTTCTGCCACGCCTGCGCAAAGGCGACATGTTGCTGCTTACCGCGGACCACGGCAACGACCCCACATGGATCGGCAGTGACCACACCCGTGAACGCGTCCCGGTCCTGATCGCCGGTCTGGGGGCAGGGGAGTTGGGCGAGATGGCGTTCACCGATGTCGCCGCCAGCGTCGCCGCTCACCTCGGCCTCCCCGCCCAAGGGCCGGGCCAAAACCGCCTGCCGCCCCACCAAACACGAACCCCATAACCCGGAGGCCTTATGCCCGATCACCTGACAATCGTCGATCACCCCCTCGTGCAACACAAGCTGACCATCATGCGCGAGGTCGCAACCCCAACCGCCACGTTCCGGCAACTCCTGCGCGAAATCAGTCAATTGCTGGCCTTCGAGGTTACCCGCGATCTGGCGCTCACCACACGCGACGTCGAAACGCCGCTCTGCCGGATGCAGGCCCCAACCCTCGCGGGGCGCGACCCGGCGCTGATTTCGATCCTGCGCGCCGGCAACGGGTTTCTGGATGGTATGCTAGAACTCATCCCCTCGGCCCGCGTGGGCTTTGTCGGCCTGCAACGAGACGAAGAAACGCTTCAGCCCATGCAATATTACTTCAAGGTTCCCAAGCATTTGGACAAACGCGCGGTTATCGTCGTCGACCCGATGGTCGCCACCGGACATTCCTCTGCCGCTGCTGTTGACCTTCTCAAGGCAGAAGGTGCCAAGAACATCCGCCTCATGTGCCTTCTCGCCGCGCCTGAAGGCATCGCTCAGATGGGCCAAGAACACCCCGATGTTCCGATCGTCACGGCCGCTCTCGATGATCGCCTGAACGATCATGGCTATATCGTCCCCGGGCTAGGGGATGCGGGTGATCGCATGTTTGGCACAAAATAAGCTATATGCTGTTTACTCAGCGGAACAAATAAGGCAAGATTCCCCAATCTGTCTTGGGGGACAACATGCAGGTTAAACGTATCTTGGCGAGCGCCGTAATCGCCGCTTCAATGGGTATCGGTTTTGTACAGGCGCAGGACATGGCCGATGTTCAGGTTCCGGCCGAATTTCCGCCCGCGTCCTACGAAGGCCGCCAATATGTCGATAGCCGTGGCTGCGTCTACGTGCGCGCCGGGATCGACGGCAACGTAAACTGGGTGCCGCGTGTCTCGCGCAGTCGCAAGCCGATCTGCGGGTTCAAACCCAGTTTGGCGGGACAATCGGCCAAGCCCACGCAAACCGCTGCCACGCCCAAGACCGAACCCAGGCAAATCAGGATAAGACCAGCGTCCGAGCCTGCGGCGGAACCGGCCCCTCAACCCAAAACACAGGCCAAGGCCAAGGTGGTCAAGCGCCCGGCGCAGCCCAAGACAGCGGTGCGCGTTCAAAAGCCTGCACCCGCCGCCGCGACCCCCAAGACCGTGAAGGTGGTCAAACGCAAGGCTCAGGCTCCCGAAGCCGCGCCCAAGCCACAACCCAAGCGCATGGCGAAAACGGTGCCCGCCCGCACAGGCGAACCGGCCTGCCAAGGTGCCAGCGCAATCTCCCGTCAATATTATCGCACGGCGCCCGGTGTCAGCGTTCGCTGCGGGCCGCAAGACACGCCCCATGTTTCCGTCGTTCAAAGCCGCACGGCCCGCGCCAATGCGATGCGCGCACCGCGTGCGCCCAAGGCGG
>DATFKJ010000303.1:0-4247 GCA_035268705.1 Roseovarius sp.
GAACATCCGGGCGCGTGACGTTGTCACCCGCAAGAGCCTTGAGAACGCCGCGCGCGTCGTCGCCTGCACCGGCGGGTCGACCAATGCGGGCCTGCACCTGCCGGCGATTGCCCATGAGGCGGGGATCGAGTTCTATCTGGATGATGTTTGTGAGATTTTCCGCGAGACGCCCTATTTCGTCGATCTCAAGCCCGGCGGCACCTACGTGGCCAAGGACTTGTATGAGGCAGGCGGTATCCCGGTGGTGATGAAGGAGCTGCGCAAGGCGGGCCTGATCCACGAGGATTGCGTCACCGCCTCGGGCCGCAGCATCGGCGAGGAGTTGGAATTGATCGACCGTGAGGCCGATGGCAAGGTGATCTATCCGATTGACCAACCTTTGACCAAGACCGGCGGTGTTGTTGGGCTGAAGGGGAACCTTGCCCCAGATGGCGCCATCGTGAAGGTGGCAGGCATCCCGACGCAGCATCAGCGGTTCACCGGTCCGGCCCGCGTGTTCGAATGCGAGGAAGAGGCCTTTGAAGCCGTCAAGGCGCGTCAATATGAAGAAGGCGAAGTGATCGTCATCCGCAACGAAGGCCCAGCCGGTGGGCCGGGTATGCGCGAGATGCTGGCCACCACCGCCGCGCTTTCGGGCCAAGGCATGGGCAAGAAAGTGGCCCTGATCACCGATGGCCGGTTCTCGGGCGCGACGCGGGGCTTCTGCGTGGGGCACGTTGGCCCGGAAGCGGCGCACGGCGGGCCGATCGCCCTGTTGAAGAATGGCGATATGGTCACCATCGACGCGGTAGCCGGGGAGTTGAGCGTGGATCTGTCCGATGAGGTGCTGGCCGAGCGCAAGGCAAACTGGGCCGGCCCCCGCGAAACGATCTATGCCACCGGCGCGATCTGGAAGTTCGCGAAACTGGTGGGTGAGACCTATAAGGGCGCGGTCACCCATCCCGGCGGCAAGGCCGAACGTCATGTCTACATGGATCTCTGACATCCGAGGGCGGATACGCATGGCGGCCTCTTTGGTCGCCATGCTTTTTCTATCCGCCTGTATGAGTGAAAGTGGTATCGGTGCCCTTGGCCTTTTGGAGCCAGAGGGCGACACGGCGACCGCAATCCGCGAATTGCCATTGTATGGCGGGGACGTCGTGGTGCGTGCGCCGAACGGCTATTGCGTGGATATGGCGCATGTGACGCGGCGCCCTTCGGCCACGGTTGCGCCGTTGGCGTCCTGCAGCAGCCTGACTGGGGAAGGCTATTCCCCTGTGGAACCTGCGTTGATGACCGTATCCGTTTTGTCGAAACGTACCCGAGCCGAGCAGCCGCGAGCGGCGGACCTCGCCGCCACGTTTGCGCCCGCCGAAGTGACAGCGGTCGAGGATGGCGATGGTGTGGCCCTCGTTCGGGTATCCGACGGTGGTCAGAGCCGATTGCCTGAAGGCGACCCGCGGCATTGGCGCGGTGCCATGGAAATCAACGGCCACCTTGTGGGGCTGGCCTTGTACGCACCCGAGGGGAGTGATTTGACCGGGCCAGCCGGGAGACGACTGGTTTTGGCACTGGCTGAATCCCTGCGCGAGGCAAGCATGAAAGAAAGCCTTTCTCAGGTCTCCTCGCGCTCGGCGGTTGAGTAGGCTTGGAGACGACAAAGGCCCTTTGTTGGTTTCTTGGGTGGATTGTTTCCGGTTTCAGGTTAATGCTATGGAGGCGTTAACTTTTATCCGCTACGGATAAGATCGGAAGACAAGGATCACGCATGCCGCAGTCGCGCAAATCGCTACTGAAATGGGCCTCGGACAGGCGTGGAGTGCGTCGATGGACAAAGGCCGCGCAATCCGTCCATGGCATGCGCATGAGTCAATTGCGTTCCGAGCGCGCCCAAGCACGTAAACTGCGATATTGGTTGAACGAATTGATCTCGGTTGCGGATAACCGTTTGGCGCTGCCGATGATCGGGTCCAACACGTTTTCCAAACCGCATGGCACCGACTGGGCATGGCGGCCCGCCCTGTGGCGCGAACCACTGGCCGTGCCGGGCATGTCGTCGGTGCAAAGCAAATCCATGTTGGGCCGCGAAGTGACATTGTTTCACGACTGTCAACATTCGGAATTGACCCTGCGCCAACTTCGCAACCTGCGCGAGGCGGACCTTGCACCTTTCGGTCTACGGATGGACGTTTTCAGTTTCGACGGCTCGTTTCTGTCCTTGGTATTGGATATGCCGCCCGAGGCGGTGCAGGGGCTGAGCCGCCGTCATCTCATTCGCATGGACACCATTGTCGAGATGGAAAAACCGCTGGAAATCTTCGCGCGGCTGAACATCAAGCATGGCCCCAACACCGAACAGATCGTGCGCGAACTGCCGCTGCATTCCGACGAGATCATGGTGGAGTTCGACCTTGCTTATTCCAATCTCAATGAAAAGCGGATTGAGCGGGCTTGGATTGATTTGATTTTCGAGAATCCGCAGATGAGCCAGGTTGTCCTGCGCGACCTGACCTTCAGTCGCCGCCCCAGAGCCGAGTTTTAACGGAGCATGAGCAATGAGTGACTTCACATTGACGAAAACCCGGCTGTTCGAAGGGGTCTGGGAGGGTGTCCTGACACGCGTGGGCGAGGGCAATACGCAGCCTCAGGTCGAGGTGACGCATCTTGAGAAACCCGTGCCCGGCGTGGATGTGACCGAAAAGCCCGAGGACAGCCTTTGGGTGGTTCGGGTGCCCGTCCCGGCGGAGATGATCGCCGATGGTGTGCAGACCTTTTTGATAAGTGATGCGAAAAGCGGTGAGATTTTGAACAGCTTTTCGCTTCTGGCGGGTGAGGCCCTGAGCCATGACATCCGCGCCGAAATGAACCTTCTGCGCGAGGAGCTGGACATGCTCAAACGCGCGTTCCGGCGGCATTGTCTGGAGACGATGTAGATGGGCCCACTGCGGTAATGTAGGGTATCCCGCTTAGAGGCGAGCGCCATGCCAGATTTTCGCCATCGACCGGGCAAACTGCTGCCTGAACACACTTTTATCGTGCATGCATCAAAGGTATTTCTAAGGAGCCGAAGATGGCCATGTCGCGCGTTGCAGTTTTGGTAGATGGAGACAACGTCAGTCCAAAATTCGCAGCGCGCATTCTGAGGGCTGCAAATGATATGGGGCGCGTTGATGTTGCGCGTGTCTATTCAGCTGTCGATAAGCCGAGTGATTGGCAAACGACGCCTGGTTTTCGCTGTATGGGGGCCGGGGTTGGCAAGAATGCCGCAGACCTGTTGTTGAGCATTGATGCCATGGAACTGGCTTTGGAACGGGGAATCGAATGCTTTCTGGTTGCCTCGTCGGACAGCGATTTCACACACTTGGCACAGAGGCTCAGGGAGCGTGCCTTGTACGTGCTGGGACTTGGTGAAGAGAAGGCTCCTGTCATGTTTCGCGCGGCATGTTCGACTTTCACACTATTGACCAATAATCCATCGCAGGAGTGCGCTGCCAAGCCGAACGAGCATCCTAGTGCATTTGACTGTGAGATACGGAAGGCCATTGCTGCGAACAGCCAAAACGGATCTGGCGTACGTATCGTGCAACTCGCGACATTGATGCGCAACAAGCATGGTACAAAAATCAGCGAGTATCCTGAACAGACTTGGCGGGGGTATCTGTCAAAACGACCTGCTCTATATGACCTTGATCCGAAAGGGGCCGAGGCCAAGGTGCGGTTCAGACCTGATGGGTTTTGTCGGCAATGATCCGTTAGCTGCCCTTGGGCAGCTTCACGATGGTCGGTTCGGTTTCGGGCGCGAGTTCTTCGAAGTCGAAGTTATCCAACCGCTTGGCGCGGCGGCCGGCCTTGTCGGCGGAAATCTTGATGTCGGAGATATCCTTGGCCGCCTGATTGAAATGCCGATCAAGGTTTTCGACGCGGGTTCCAAGGCGGTCCACATCGGAGAAAAGCAGGCCCAACTCGCGGCGTATCGCGCCCGCTTGTTCGCGCATACGGGCATCTTTCAGAATGGCGCGCATGGTGTTGAGGGTGGCCATGCAGGTGGTGGGCGAGACGATCCAGACGCGGGCGCTAAAGCCATCGCGCACCAGTTCGGGGAAGTTGGCGTGCAGTTCGGCATAGACCGCCTCGGAGGGCAGGAACATCAGCGCGCCATCGGCGGTTTCACCGTCGAGGATATATTTCTCGGAAATGTCCTTGATGTGCTTTTTCACGGAGGTGCGCAGGAACTTGGCGGCCTCGTTCACTTCCCAATCTGTGGTGGC
>DATFKJ010000304.1:0-5624 GCA_035268705.1 Roseovarius sp.
AAAAAGCCCTGCCACATCGGCGGGGCTTTTTCTTTGGGGCTTTCCAGTTCTGACAGGGCTTTGTATCACCACCTGCGGCAGCTGCATTGAGGGCACGATGACCAAGGCGATCATGATACAGGGTGCGGGCTCGAACGTGGGCAAATCCATGGTCGTGGCGGGCCTCGCCCGGGCCTTTGCCAATCGCGGCATGCGTATTGCACCCTTCAAACCACAAAACATGTCAAACAATGCCGCCGTTACCGAAGACGGAGGCGAGATTGGCCGCGCGCAGGCGCTTCAGGCGTTGGCCGCCCACCGTCCGCCGCATACCGATATGAACCCGGTTTTGCTCAAGCCCGAAACCGACACCGGCGCACAGGTCATCGTACAAGGAAAACGCGTGGCGACCCTGCGTGCGCGCGACTACGCCAAGGCCAAGCCCCGGCTGCTTGAGGCCGTCCTGCAAAGCTTCACCCGGCTTTGTGGTGACAGTGATCTGGTGATCATCGAAGGCGCCGGAAGCCCTGCCGAAATCAACCTGCGCGCAGGTGACATCGCCAACATGGGCTTTGCCGAGGCCGCAGGCGTACCGGTGATCCTTGTGGGGGACATCGACCGTGGCGGCGTCATCGCGCAGGTTGTCGGCACACAAGCCATCCTTCCGCCCGAGGATGGCGCCCATATCAAGGGCTTTGCCATCAACAAGTTCCGTGGCGACGTGAGTCTTTTCGACGACGGACTGGCCGAGATCACCCGGCGCACCGGCTGGCCCTCGCTTGGTGTGCTTCCTTGGTTCGACGAGGCATGGCGCCTCCCCGCCGAAGACGTGATGGATATCGCCTCCACGCCCGGCGGCAGTTTCAAGGTCGCCGTGCCGCGCCTCAACCGGATCGCCAATTTCGACGATCTCGATCCACTGTCCAGCGAACCCAATATCAGCGTTGAAATCATCGAGGCCGGCCACCCCCTTCCCGGTGACGCCGACCTGATCCTGATCCCCGGCAGCAAGTCCACCATCGCCGATCTGGCGCATTTCCGCGCGCAAGGCTGGGATGTCGACCTGCACGCCCATGTGCGGCGCGGCGGACAGGTGATGGGCATTTGCGGCGGCTATCAGATGCTGGGCCGCGAAATTGCCGACCCCGACGGGATCGAGGGCAACCCGGGTTCTGTTCCCGGCCTTGGGCACCTTGACGTGATCACGGTGATGAAACCGGAAAAACACCTTTCATTGACCAAAGCCACCTACCTGCCCACCGGGGATGCCGTGACCGGATACGAAATCCACCTTGGCGAAACCACAGGTGCGGATTGTAGCCGCGCATGGCTAAGCGTGGGGGGCCGGCCCGAAGGTGCCGCGTCGACCACCGGCCGCGTGCGCGGCTGCTATCTCCATGGACTGTTTTCCTCGGATGCCTTCCGCGCCGCAATTCTGGCTGATCTGGGGGCCAAATCGGATTTGGCCTTCGCAGATAGCGTCGAGGCCGCGCTCAACACGCTCGCTACGCATATCGAGACACATCTCGATCTGGATTTGCTTTTGACTTTGGCCGAAACGCCGCGCTGCTACTCGAATTCCTGACTGGCCAAGGCACGGTGAATTTCGCGGCGGACCAGTTTGCGGACATTCCGCGTGATCCGCTCCCCCAAAGCCCCCTGCAATTCCTGGCGCACGATCTCGCTCACCATGTCGCGCAGTGCGTCCTCATCCAGAACATCGCTTTCAAGCTGCCAATCGTCCGCAGCATCCTCTGATTCCGGCGTCGCGTCTTCAGAGCGCTCAAGGTGGTCATCCTGTTCGGTCGCCGACGGTGTGAAATCATCGGCAAGACCTTCGGTATCCGGCTCGAAACCCTCGTCGGGGGCTGCCTCGAACGGGGCCGCTTCCGCGTCTTTCAGGGCTTCGCCTGCTTCACTCTCGTCCGACGCATGATCCTCCCACTCCAGCGTGGCCATCTGATCACCGGCATATGGGTCGTCATCGTCGCCATCGGGTTCCCACTCGTCGTCGCGTCCGGCAAGCGCCGCTTCGACACTGGCGATACGCGCCTGCAAGTCAGGGCTGTCGTCCGCACCTGCACTGACCTCTTCGGCCTCCTCCGCATCAACCGTGGCCTGATCGCCACCATTTACCGCGTCGTGTTCATCCTCCTCAGGGGCGTCCGCCCCCGCATCAGCGACCGGGGACTCCAAGGTTTCAGGCTCGCTATCGGCGTCAAACACGTTTCCATTCTCTGCGCCATTCTCTGCGCCATGCTCCGAGGCCTTGAAGAAATGGTCCTCTTCATGGTGCTTGAACTCGGGCTCCGGTGCCTCGTCCTGCCCGCCGGAGGTATCCGGCGCTGCATGCTCCGCCGCGCTGTCCTCCGCCCCGGCGTCATGCTCTGGCGTCTCCGATTCGGCGTCAGGCGCCACCGCGTATTGCGCAAGGAACGCCGCCTCCACCGGGGCCTGCCCGGTCGCGCCGACGTCTTCGGCATCATCCTCCTCGGGCGCGTCATCAACCCGCTGAGACGGCGTTAGAACAAGCTTATCCTGCTCATCCGGCACCACTTTCGGCGCGGCGGATTTCTCCCGCTCATCGGTCGAAACAAGTCGCCGGATTGAGGATAGAACATCCTCGATTTCCGCATTGGTCACGGGATCGGACATATTTGAACACCACTCTTGCCTCACCTCAGTTTACCCTTGAGCACGCATTCGCACAACAAGTTAGCCGAGGCGTTTCGCGTTAAACTTAAGGAAGGTTAAGACAAAAGGCGTCCAATTGACCTTTATTGTTTGCCCAACGCCTTCAACACGCGGTCCAGTTTCTGACCCTGTGAACTCATCTGGGCGGGGGCGTCTTTGACCATGTTGTAATAGGCCGCCGGATCATAGGTGCGCACGTTCAGGTTCAAATCCTTGGCCGTCAACTGACCGATGGCCCCCAACACCGCGTAGGCCGCGATATAAACATCGACGTCCGCGGAAATAAGGTTTGTGCGCGCATCAAGAAGGTTTTGCTCGGCATCCAGCACATCCAAGGTCGTGCGAGCGCCCAGTTTGGCTTCTTCCCGCACGCCGCGGAACGCCACTCGCGCGGCACGCACCGCCTCTTGGTTCGCCGCACGACTGGCCCGCGCGGCCTCAAGCGTGGCATAGGCATTGCCGACATCCTGAACCAACCGCAAATTGGTCGTCAAAAGACGCGCCCGGACTTGGTCACGCACGGCCATCGACCGGCGCTTGGCCGAACTCAGCCGGCCACCTTGATAGATCGGCCCGCTCATTTGCACTCCGAAAGAGCCCGAGCGTGAATTGTCACTGTCTTTGAGGGATTCACCGACACGCAGTCCCGCCGTCAAGCCGATGGTCGGTTTCATAGCCGCCGCAGCCGCCTTCACCGTCAGTTCCGCAGACGACACCTCGTGGCGGACCTGCAAGGCATCCGGATGGTTGCGCAGGGTCACGTTCTTTGCCGATTCAACGCCGCCTTGGAGGGCTGGCAGCCGTTGAGGCGCACGCAACTGGCCGGGGGCACGCCCGACTGCGGCACGAAATTCCTCAACCGCTTGCGCAAGATTGCCACGCGCGGTGGCCAAACCACTCCGCGCCAAGGCCAAGGCGGCTTCGGCCTGCGCCACGTCCGTGCGGGTCACTTCCCCCACTTCAAAACGATCACGCGCCGCGCGAAGCTCCTGCCGCAGCAAGCGCAGATTGTTTTCCCGCAAGGATACGAACTGGCTGTTACGGCGCAGGTTCATATAGGCTTGAACCGCCCGGAAAAGAACCTGCTGCTCCACGCTGCGCAGGCCTTCTCGTGTGGCCAGAACGGTTTCCTTGGCCGCTTCGATGCGCAGGGGCGTCCGCCCAAAATCATACAACAGAAGATCAAGCGATACGCCAACGTTCAAGCCGGTGGACGACACCGGAGTTGAAAAACCGTTCGTGCGGTTCTTACCGAAGTTGCGCGTCGCATCCGCCGTCCAATTGATGATCGGGCGCAGATCGGAAACGATCGAGGCCACATCCTCGTCCGCAGCGCGCAAAAGCGCCCGGTTCTGGTCGATCAGGCCACTGTTGTTGTAGGCATCCGCAAGGGTGTCAGCCAAATTCTCGGCTTTGGCCACCACGGGCATGACGACCGCAAGCCCAATCGCCACGACCGCCGTTTTGAAAATTCGAGCCTTTGACTTGCGCAATGAACTGTCTCCGTATTCCTGCAAAATGCGGTTAAAGGGTGAACGCCGCGTGCCTTTCGAACCCCGGTAATACAGGCGCGCCCGCGTTGAATGCGAACCGCCAGGTGATATGTCCGTCAATCTTGTACCCCACGCGCACAGCGCCAAGGGCACCCTCCATGAAGAGGCAAGCGATACGCCCACCATCTTTCAGTTGCCCGATCAGGCCCTCGGGCAGATGCTCCACGGCCCCCTGCAACAAGATGACGTCATAGGGGCCATGCTCTGCCGCGCCATCGGCCAACGGGCCTTCGTGCAGGATCACGTTGTCGGCCCCATGTTCGACCAGAAGGCCCTGCGCCTCGCCCTGCATCGCGCCGTCTTCTTCCACGGCCACCACGGCCTCTGCCATCCGCGCGATCACCGCCGAGGAATAGCCCAGCGCCGACCCGATATCCAGCACCAGCTCATCGCCCTGAATATCCAGCGCATCCAACATCTTGGCCAGTGTGCGCGGCTCAAGAACCACGCGCCCGCCACCCAGATCGACATTCTCGCCAATATAGGCCGCCTCGCGTAGTTCGCGCGGCACGAAGGCTTCGCGCGGCACCGAAAGCATCGCGTCAATGATCGGGAATTTGGTCACATCGGAGGGGCGGACTTGGGTATCCACCATCATCGTGCGACGGGCGGCATAGTTTGTCATTGGCTAAACTCGTCTGTCAGTATCCTGTGGGAACATAGTGGCACAATCGCCCAACGGGAACAATGCCGATAGCGCCGTTTCGGAACGGGCCCCGCCACCCATCCACGCGCATTTCCTTCCTTGGGAAAGCATGGCGTTGTCTGGCAGGTCGGCATTGACGACAGACAATGGTCAAAACGGCCCTGATTGGCTTTGGGTACGGGCTCCGATCGGTGGCGAAACACTCACCGACGGCCGCATTGATAAATCGCGATCGGCGCCCCAGGGATTAAGGCACAGCCCCGGCCGATAATGCCTTGACGCCCCCTTTCTAAGCCCTTAGACGGAACGCCACTTCGGCGAGTTGGCGGAGTGGTGACGCAGCGGATTGCAAATCCGTGTACACCGGTTCGATTCCGGTACTCGCCTCCAATAAAATCAATGACTTGCGTCATTTTCGACCTCCTTCGCCGTTGATTTTGAAACACTCGTTGAAACTTTCATGGTTCGTTCTTTTCGCGCGCCAATCGGTTTCGAGCCTCCTGAGCGCGGCTTGCGAGCTCTCGTTGCCGGATCTGGCCGCCATATTTCTTCAGCATCTCAACGCCAGAATGTCCGGTCACAGACTTGACCATCTCGTCATCGCAGCCGGCCAGATAGAGCTCGATCGTCGCGTTTTTGCGTAACCCGTGGGTCTTGTACCGCGCTGCATCCGCGTGCTTCATCCGCGCCTTTATCGCGCGCATTTCCTGAGCAATCGTGCGGTAGCTGACGGGCTGACCATTGGAGTCGGT
>DATFKJ010000305.1:0-10327 GCA_035268705.1 Roseovarius sp.
GCCATCTGACTGGACCTGTGTCGCAGGGGTCCACTGGCACCCGCACACTTGGTTGCTCTGGTATGACTGACCCTGTTACTTTGTCGCCAGTAAGCGTCACCATCCCGCACATTGTACCCGCGCGATAAACCGGGCCTGCCGGGGTGCAGCGCAGCATTGATGACAGGTGCCTGCTGGTCTGGGCACTGATCCACCTCAACCGTGTCGATAGTCCCTTAACTACCGCAATCGGTGGCGACCGATTATTGATCAAGGGGGGCGCTGAAAACCATCCGCCGACTGGGCGAGATGGGCGGGGTCGATACCCTTGTGTCCCCGCTGGCGCCTAGGGTCTCCAGACACCCTCTAGCATTCAAACAAAGGGCGAGAACGCCTCAATTTTCGGTGTTGGTCCAGAACCCGATGCCGTGATACCTGCGCCATAAAACCTGTAAAGTCAGAAACTATAGCTGACGCCGAAGTTCACCGCGTGGGTCACGATTTCGGTGCTCAGTTTGCCCGCCGGAGCGCCATCAATGGTCAGATCGTTGTCGGACCATGTCACCTGATATTCACCGAAAAGCGCCCAATCTTGGTTCAGGTCGTATTTCAGGCCCGCAATCCCGCGCGCGGCGGGGCCTGTAACTTCATACCCGAAGGTGCGGACGGCGCCCCCTGCGGTGGGCTGTGCATCGACATGCGGCATGGCGACGCCAAGACCCGCGCCCACGTAGGGTGTGAATTTCGGTGTTTTCGGAAAAGCCCCGGGCCAGCGCTTCATCACGTTGGCCGTGATGATGTTGTGCCCATCCGAAAGCTCAAGGCGGTTCAACCCAAGCGCGGCCATCGAGGCGGCATCGGCATACGCCTTGGCATGTGTCAGTTCCACGCCGAAGCCAAGGTTGTTGGCGGTCCACCATGTTGCGCGCGCACCATAGTAAAAAGGATTCTCAAGCGGCTTGCCTTCCCAGTCGACTGATTGGCTGACAGCCCCCGCGCCCGGGACCGTCCCAGAGGCCGTGCTGTCCTGTACGCTTTGCACACCCAGATAGAGGCTCAATTCCATTTCCGCCGCGGCGGGGGCGGCAATCATCGCCGCCACGCTGGCGGCAATTGCGGTTTTTGCAAGGCGTTTCATCGGCTGGACCTTCCAGTTGAGCGGTTATGTCGGCGCCTGCTTACACCCGCCATGGCGGTGTCACAAGCGCGACACATGGGCACGCGCGCGCGGTGTCGCAAGCGCGACACATCCGCACCACCTTCAATTCGGGCGCATTGCACACTGGACTGCCCTCGCAAGCCCCGCTAAATAGCGCGCCAGAAGGCTTTTCAAATTTGGACGGCCTGCGAATCCGTATGTGGCCGGTCCCGGCTTTGAGAATGGAGAAAACCTCGTGTCCCACGCAGAAGATCACGAAGGCACCCGTAGGGATTTCCTCTACTACGCTACCGCCGGTGCAGGTGCCGTAACCGCAGGGGCCGCCGTTTGGCCGCTTGTGGATCAAATGAACCCCTCCGCTGACGTTCAGGCGCTCAGCTCGATCCGAGTTGACGTGTCGGGCCTTTCCGAAGGTAGCCAGGTGACGGTGAAATGGCTCGGTAAGCCGGTCTTTATCCGCCGCCGCACCCCCGCCGAGATCGAACAGGCGCGCGGTGTGTCGCTTGATGACCTGCCCGACAAGATCGCACGCAACGACAACATCTCAGGCGAAGTCCCCGCCACCGATGAAAACCGCGCCCTCGACGAAAGCGGCGAGTGGCTGGTTCAGATGGGCGTTTGCACGCACTTGGGCTGCGTCCCGCTCAATGACGCGGGCGATTACGTCGGCCCCGACGGTGTCGGCGGCTGGTTCTGCCCCTGCCACGGTTCGCACTACGACAGCTCGGGCCGCATCCGTAAAGGCCCCGCACCCGAAAACCTGCCGGTGCCGGTGGCCGAATTCGTCGACGAAACGACGATCAAACTGGGATAAGGAAACGCGCAAATGTCCGGAATTCCGCACGATCACTACGAACCCGAGACGGGTGGCGCAAAATGGCTCCATTCGCGCCTGCCCATCGTCGGGCTGCTCTATGACACCATCATGATCCCCACACCCAAGAACCTGAACTGGATGTGGATCTGGGGTATCGTCCTCACCTTCTGCCTTGCCTTGCAGATCATCACCGGCATCATTCTGGTGATGCACTACACGCCGCATGTCGATCTGGCCTTTGCCAGCGTCGAACACATCATGCGCAACGTGAACGGCGGCCACATGATCCGCTATCTGCATATGAACGGCGCATCGCTCTTCTTCCTTGCCGTTTACCTGCACATCTTCCGCGGCCTCTACTATGGCTCCTACAAGGCCCCGCGCGAGGTGACATGGATCATCGGCATGCTGATCTACCTGATGATGATGGGCACCGCCTTCATGGGCTACGTGCTGCCCTGGGGGCAGATGTCCTTCTGGGGCGCGACGGTGATCACCGGCCTCTTTGGCGCGATCCCGTTCATCGGTGAACCGATCCAGACATGGCTTCTGGGCGGGCCAGCGGTGGACAACGCCACGCTGAACCGCTTCTTCTCGCTGCACTACCTGCTGCCCTTCGTGATCGCGGCGCTTGTCGCCGTGCATATCTGGGCCTTCCACACCACGGGCAACAACAACCCCACCGGTGTCGAAGTGCGCCGCGGCTCCAAGGCCGAGGCCGAGAAAGACACCGTGCCGTTCTGGCCCTACTTCGTGATCAAGGACCTGTTTGCACTGGCCCTGATCATGGTGATCTTCTTTGCCGTCGTCGGCTTCATGCCCAACTACTTGGGCCACCCCGATAACTACATCGAAGCCAATCCGCTGGTGACGCCGGCGCACATCGTGCCCGAATGGTACTTCCTGCCGTTCTACGCGATCCTGCGCGCCTTCACCGCCGATGTCTGGGTTGTGATGTTCGCAAGCTGGATCACCGGCGGCATCATCGACGCCAAGTTCTTCGGTGTGCTTGCGATGTTCGGTGCGATCATCGTGATGGCGCTTGCGCCTTGGCTTGACACCTCGTCGGTCCGCTCGGGTCGCTACCGTCCGATGTTCAAATGGTGGTTCGCGCTGTTGGTTGTGGACTTCATCGTGCTGATGTGGGCCGGGGCCATGCCCGCGGAACCGCCCTACTCGACGATCTCGCTGATCGGCTCGGCCTACTGGTTTGCCTACTTCCTCGTGATCCTGCCATTGCTTGGCGTGATCGAGAAGCCGCAATCCCAGCCCGAAACGATCGAAGACGACTTCGCATCGCACTACCCGAAATCCGGCACGCCGGCTGAATAAGAAAGGAAACGGGATAATGTTCAAGAAACTCGCGATTTCCGCAGTTGCCGCCCTGACCCTTTCGACAGGGGCCGCCATGGCCGCCGGTGGTGCGGGTCACGTCGAAGACGTTGATTTCTCCTTCGAAGGGCCCTTCGGGTCCTTCGATCAAAACCAGCTGCAACGCGGCCTTCAGGTTTATACCGAGGTTTGTGCGGCTTGCCACGGCCTGAAGTACGTACCGCTGCGCACGCTCTCGGACGAAGGCGGCCCGCACCTGCCTGACGATCAGATGCGCGCTTACGCGGCCCAGTTCGACGTTTTCGACCCTGAGCTTGACGACTTCCGCTCGGCCAAGCCCACCGATCACTTCCCAAGCTCGAACCTCGAAACCGCGCCCGACCTTAGCCTGATGGCCAAGGGCCGTGCCGGATTCAGTGGGCCGTATGGCACGGGTTTGAACCAATTGTTCAAAGGCATGGGTGGTCCGGAATACATCGTGGCGCTGCTCGAAGGCTATACCGGCGAAACCAAGACCCAAGCGGGCGTGACGCTTTACGAAAACACCGCCTTCCCCGGCGGCTGGATATCGATGGCCCCCGCGCTTTACGGTGACGATGTCGAGTATGCTGATGGCCATCCCGCCACCATCCGCAACGAGTCCGAAGATGTCGCCGCCTTCCTGATGTGGGCGGCTGAACCCAAGATGATGGCGCGCAAGCAGGCCGGCCTGACCGGTGTGATCTTCCTCACCGTGCTGACTGTCCTGCTGTACCTCACGAACAAGCGTATCTGGGCCCCGATCAAGGGTAAGAAAACCAGCTAAGGTTTTGACCGGATATCAAACTGATTGACCCCCGCAGGCCTGCCTGCGGGGGTTTTTCGTGGCGCATTACAAAACTGTAACAGAGGCAGGCTAGGGCAGCAGAAAAAGGACCAATGCCAATGCCCTCACTTTCTGCCGATGCACCTACTATTCACCCGGATTGCGAAATCACCGACACCAGTTTCGGGGCCTATACCGAAATCGGGCGCGGCAGCCGCGTAGCGCATTCCGATATTGGCGATTACTCCTATTGCGACCGCTATTGCGACATCGCCAATGCCCGCATCGGCAAGTTCGCCAATATCGCAAGTTTCACGCGCATCGGGGCCACCGATCACCCATTGGACCGCGCCAGTCTACACCACTTCATGTACCGTTCCGCCAGCTATTGGGACGATGTCCAAGACGATACTGATTGGTTCGATCATCGCCGCAACCGTCTGGCCCATATCGGCCATGACACGTGGATCGGCCACAATGCGCAAATCAAACCCGAGGTGACCATCGGGCATGGGGCTGTCGTTGCCTCCGGGGCCGTGGTCACGCGCGACGTGGCCCCCTATAGCATCGTTGCCGGTCTGCCCGCCAAACCTGTTCGTGATCGCTTCCCGCCCGCCATCTCCGAGCGCCTCATTGCGCTTGGCTGGTGGGATTGGAGCCATGACCAGTTGCGCGCTGCGCTTCTAGACTTCCGTCGTTTGTCGGTCGAGGCATTCTTGGAGAAACACGGCGGATGATCACCGAACCCGCGTAGTAATCCCGGCACACCCTGCTCGCTTGAGGATGTGCAGGTGCCGATTGACGATGCACGCTGCTTTCTCGTGAAAAGGCCGTTCGGGTAGGGTTCCGATTGATCAATCAAAGCTCGGACAATGGCAGCCGGCATGTTTGTGTTGCCGAAACCGATGTTTGTTTGCACAATAAATTGCTGCGTTCCAACGCATGGCATTCTTTTGAAGCTACGACACGAACAGTATTATCGGGGTATTCATATGGTCTTTGAGGTTTTTGCCATTGGCGCGGCGTTTGTTTTTGGCTTGGCTGTTCGGCCACTTGGCCTGCCGCCACTGGTCGGATTTCTCGCCGCCGGTTTTTTCATAAATGCGATCGGCCCACGCTTTGGCATGCCATCGGAAACCGGGCCGATCCTCGATTATATCGCCAATCTTGGCGTTCTGATCCTGTTGTTCACCGTGGGCCTGAAGCTCAAGCTGCGCCAGATCGGTGAGCCGCATGTGATTGGTGTGTCGCTTTTGCATTTCGTTCTTTCCGTAGCCTTGTTCACGCCAATCGCCCGGCTGCTGTTCACGCCGGACTGGACGGTTGCGATGCTCGTCGGGATCGGGTTGGCGTTTTCGTCCACCGTGCTTGCGGCCAAAATGCTGGAGGCCAAGCGCGAGATGGGCAATTTCCACGGACGCGCGGCCATCGGCATCCTGATTGTGCAGGATATCATCGCGCTGGTTGTCCTTGCCGTATTCTCCGGAAAGGTGCCGGGGCCATGGGCGCTGTTGATCTTCGCTGTGCCCCTGCTGCGTCCAATGCTCTATAAACTGCTTGATCTCGCTGGACACGACGAGGTTCTGATCCTTGCCGGAATGGCGCTGGCGCTTGTGATCGGGGGGTATGGGTTCGAAATCATCGGCTTGAAGGGTGAGATCGGCGCACTTGTCATGGGGCTGGTGCTGTCCAATCATCCTCGGGCCAGCGAATTGTCAAATTCGCTTTGGTCCCTGAAGGAGCTTTTTCTGGTCGGCTTCTTCCTGTCGATCGGCATGTCGGGCCTGCCGGATTGGAACGCGATTATATTCGCGGTGGTCATGGGAGTGCTGTTGCCACTCAAGGCGATTGCGTTTTTCTTCCTGCTCGTGGCCTTCCGCCTGCGCGCCCGCACGGCCTTCCTGACGTCCCTGGCGTTGGGCGTCTACAGCGAATTCGGGCTCATCGTCGCGGCGGGCATCCCGGCAGCAGAGCCGTTTCTTGTGCCGCTGGCCATCGCGGTTTCGGTGTCTTTCCTGATCGGTGCGCCGCTCAACCGTCTGGCCCATCCGCTGTTTGAACGCTTCGAAACGCAGCTTCAGCGTTTCGAGCGGAAGACCCGGCATCCCGATGAACAGCCCACCGATTTGGGGGACGCGGATGTCCTGATCTTCGGTATGGGGCGGACAGGGTCCGCCGCCTATCAGGCGTTGTCTGAAAGCGGCCTTCGTCCCGTGGGTCTGGATGCGGATACCTATAAGGCAAGCGCCCATGCCGATGCAGGGCGCAATGTGGTCTTTGCCGATGCCGAAGACAGCAATTTCTGGAGCGGGGTCACCCTTGATCGCATCAAGGCGGCGGTTCTGGCCATGGATGATTTGGAGGCCAAGCTTATCGCGACGCGCACGCTACGGTCCAAGGGGTTTACCGGGCCAATCGTTAGCCATGCCTTGCACGAAGAACACGTGAAAATGATCCAAGAAGCCGGCGCCAGCCGAACCTACTTGACCATGCGCGAAGCGGGGCGGAGTCTGGCGAACCACGCGGTTGAGGCATCGCGTGCGGATACCGCCTCCTGACGCTGGTTGATCTGAGCTACGGTGCCGTGTGGTGTTTCGTGCGACCTGCACGAGATATTGGCCGTACGCCCTGATTTTCGTACGAAACTCGTATGGAAACGTACGAGTCGTCCGCAGGCAAAATGGGGGCGACCGCACGGTCGCCCCCGGTTAGGTGCTCAAATATTGGGGACAAAGAATGCCCTGAGTGCTATCGCGATTCTGTAACGACTTCATGTCATGTCATCTTCGTTCAAGGTCAGGGTCACCCGATCTCCAGCAAACCATGTGCGCCCGTATTCTATTGGTGCTCCGTCCTCATCCACATTGACACCCACCGACCGCAGAATTGGGGCGCCTTCTGTGACCCGCAGGTGAAGCGCTTGAGCGGCACTGGCCAGCTTTGCGGTAAGCTGCGTCGAGGAGCGAGTATAATCCTTTATTCCCAATTGTTTAAGCGCCGCCGTCACTGAGCGCTTTTGCTCCAACAGTTGCGGCAGATCGGGAAATCTCTGGGCTGGGAAGACACTGCGAAACAGGGCGATAGGCTGTTCATCCGCGAGTGATAGGCCATAATAGGCATGCACAAGATCGCCCTTGTGAAGATGGAGCGCCTCCGCCTCTCGCCTGTCGCAAGCACGGGTTTCGATCGACAGAATTTCCTTCGCTGGCATCCGCCCCACCGCTTCGAGATTTTGGTGAAATCGAACCCTGCGGCCAATCGGATACTCTGCCGGCGACATTGCCACAAACACTCCGGCCCCGCGTCTGGAATGCACAATTCCATCCTCGGCCAACTGTCCCAACGCGCGCCTGACCGTATGCCGGTTCACGCCAAAGCGTTTCGACAAAGCCGCCTCCGTCGGCAGCTTGTCTCCGGCATGATACCGCCCCTCGGCGATATCCGTGCTCAGGCTGCTGTGAATGGATTTCCAAACTGGTGTCTTCTTGTTCATGTCACGAAAACTTCACGTCCTTGGGGATTGTTGGATCAGCGGGAATCGCGTAACTATTTGTCTAGTTGTATATATACTTAGACAAATCTGCAAGGTGTCTAGATGGCGGATGATGCATCGCGAAAACACTGGATGAGCCTGCTGTCAAAGGCGAACCCACAAGATCTTGCGCATCTCTGGGCCGAGGTGTCGATGGGGGTTGAGTTCAGCTTCCTCCGCACGCCCGAGGTCGGGGCTATCATGGTCCGTGGACGAGCGGGAGCCACGGGTGCCCCATTCAATCTTGGCGAGATGACCGTCGCACGCTGTTCAGTGCAGCTTCAGGGCGGCGAAATCGGCCACGCGTATGTCCAAGGTCGTGACAAGACACATGCCACCCAAGCCGCAGTCATCGACGCGCTTATGCATACCGACAAGGCCGATACCATGCGCGAGCATATCCTTGACCCTCTAAGCGAAAACTTTGAGCGGGCGCGGGCCGCGCGCGCGGCCCGCGCCGCCGCTACGAAGGTTGATTTCTTTACAATGGTACGGGGGGAAGACTGATGCAGGCGGATGCATTGAAAGGAGGCTTCGCCGACGCCTCTTTCCAGTCGGCAAAGGCGTTTCGCGCCGCCATGAACGCAATGGCGCGCCCCGGACGGATCGAACTCTTGGATGGCGCCCGGCCCCCGGCCCCGATGTCGCGTGCGGCGGGTGCGTTGATCCTGACACTATGCGATCCGGAAACGCCTATCTGCCTTGCGGGCATGCATGACTGCCCGGACGTAAGAGGCTGGATTACCTTTCATACCGGGGCACCAATATCAAACCCTGCATCAGCAAGTTTCGTGCTTGGGAATTGGCAATCCCTTCAACCACTTTCACGATTCCCTAAGGGCACTTCGGAATACCCTGATCGGTCGGCAACCCTGATTGTCGAAATGCCGGAACTGAGCGCCACAGGCGCGAGACTTTCCGGGCCTGGCATCAAAGATGGCACAGGGTTTGCCTTGCCCGAGGTGGCTTCTTTCCAGGCAAACGCAGCTCTCTATCCTCTGGGGCTGGATTTCTTTTTTACCTGCGGGTTCAAAGTCGCCGCCTTGCCTCGCTCAACCAAGGTGGAGGGTATCTGATGTATGTTGCGGTCAAAGGTGGTGAGCGTGCCATCGACAATGCCCACGCTTGGCTTGCCGAAGAGCGGCGTGGAGACACATCAGTGGCCGAGCTCTCGACCGCGCAAATTCGTGAACAGTTGGCTCTGGCTGTGAACCGGGTCATGGCAGAGGGGTCGCTTTATGATCCTGACCTCGCGGCGCTTGCGATCAAACAAGCTCGGGGTGATTTGATCGAAGCGATCTTCCTGATCCGGGCCTATCGCACCACGCTGCCACGATTGGGTGTGTCGGAGCCTGTGAAGACCGCCGAGATGGCCTGTGATCGCCGAATCTCGGCCACCTTCAAGGACGCGCCGGGTGGGCAGGTTCTGGGGGCGACGTTCGACTACACGCACCGCTTGCTGGATTTTAAATTGGCTGCCGAAGGGGAGGACCCGCAAGCGCCAGAGGCTGAACCGGCAGAGGGGCTGACGCCGCATATAACCGGTTTTTTGAACCTTGAGGGGCTGATCCAGACCGAGCCTGACTGCGACGACATCCCGCCTGATCTGACGCGCGAGCCGATGGAGCTTCCGGCGGATCGTTCATTGCGCTTGCAATCGCTAAGCCGGGGGGATGAGGGGTTCATCCTGTCGATGGCCTATTCCACGCAACGCGGATACGCCCGCAATCACGCCTTCGTCGGGGAATTGCGCATCGGTGCCGTGGCGGTCGAGATGGAGGTGCCGGAGCTGGGTTTCGCCATAGAGATTGGCGAGATCACCCTCACCGAATGTGAAACCATCAATCAGTTCACCGGCTCCAAAACCGAACCGGCGCAGTTCACGCGTGGTTATGGACTTGTCTTCGGGCAGACCGAGCGCAAGGCGATCTCCATGGCGCTTGTGGACCGCGCGCTTCGTTGGAAGGAACTGGGGGAAGAAGATCAAGGCGCCCCGGCGCAGGACGAGGAATTCGTCCTGATGCACGCAGACAATATTCAGGCAACGGGCTTCTTGGAGCACATCAAGCTGCCGCATTACGTCGATTTCCAATCTGAGCTGGAACTGGTGCGCAAGTTGCGGCGCGAGGCCGAAACCGTATCCATGCCGGAGGCCGCGGAATGACTGACAACGCCTATAACTTTGCCTATCTGGACGAACAGACCAAACGGATGATCCGCCGCGCGATCCTCAAGGGGTTGGCCGTGCCGGGGTATCAGGTGCCTTTCGCCAGCCGCGAGATGCCGATGCCCTATGGTTGGGGCACAGGTGGGGTGCAAGTGAGTGCCGCCACCCTGATGCCCGAAGATACCCTGAAGGTGATCGACCAAGGGGCCGATGACACCACCAACGCGGTGTCGATCCGCAAATTCTTTGAAAAGACGGCGGGGGTGGCGACCACTGAGGACACCGAGAAAGCCACGGTAATTCAGACCCGGCACCGCATTCCGGAAACCCCGCTGAGCGAAAATCAGGTGCTTGTCTATCAGGTGCCGATCCCCGAGCCGCTCAGGTTTCTGGAACCGCGCGAGACCGAAACTCGCAAGATGCACAGCCTTGAGGAATATGGGCTTATGCACGTCAAACTATATGAAGACATAAGCCAGCATGGCGCAATTGCGACCTCATATGCCTATCCGGTGAAGGTGGAAGGACGTTATGTA
>DATFKJ010000306.1:0-2488 GCA_035268705.1 Roseovarius sp.
AACCATCCAGACTTTCGGCGACGCGGTGAAGTTCATCGGCGAAGCCTCCTAAGACGCATATCGTCTTGAGAATTTTAAGGCCCCTGCCGGTTGGCGGGGGCCTTTTTGCGTTGTGAAACGACAAATGGGGCGCGAATTGGCTGCATCATGCCGATTTGGTACAATCGGGGCGGGCGTAGAGACATCAGAATCAAATTCGGTCGCGCTTTGGAACGCGGCGAGCGATGCGTAGGAAAGGCACTGCTGGCATGATCATTTATCCCACCCTTGAACTTCACAATGGCAAATGCGTTTCGTTGACCCGGGGCCGCTTGGAAGAGCCTGTCATCTGGCATGTGGACCCGGTGGAAACCGCGCGTGGTTTCGCCGCCGCTGGGGCCGAATGGATGCATGTCACGGATATCAATGCGCTTTCGGGCGATAGCGACAATGCCGACCTTCTGGAAGAGATCATCCGCGCGGCGGGCATTCCGGTGCAACTGGGCGGTGGTTTCCGGTCGCGCGATGCGGTCGAACGCTGGATCGACAAGGGGGCCGGGCGCATCGTTGTCGGCACAATGGCGGCGCATGATCCTGAATTGCTGCGTGAATTGACCAAGTATTTCCCCGATCAAATCGTTCTGGCGGTGGATGTCTTCAAGGGCGCTGTCATGACCGAGGGGTGGAAATCGCAATCGGCTTTCACGCCCGAGGATTACATCAAGGCCTTTGATGATGCGCCACTGGCCGGGATTATCGTGACCGATATCGACGCCGATATCGAAGACACCGATGGCAGCCTGAGTGTCATCACCCATCTGGCCGCGCAAACCCATCATCCGGTCATTGCCCGCGGCACCGTGCGCAGTACCGATGATGTTTCGCGCCTCAAGTATGTGCCGAACGTGGCTGGTACGCTGATCGGTCGCGCGCTTCTGTCGCGCGATGTGGATTTGGAAGAGGCGCTGAGCCTTGCGCAGGCGGTCCCCGAACCTACGGCCGATTTCCAGTAACGGCTGGACCGCGTCCACGGCCAGAAACACTGGCATGGCCCCGCTTGCGGGGCCTGCTTGGGCTTGCCCCCCGGGGGTAAGCCGCGCTATGAGCGGCCGAGGAAATTTTTGAGAGGGCAGCAGGATGCGTCGTGTCGTTGTTACCGGCCTTGGATTGGTTACGCCTCTGGCGTCGGGGGTCGAAGAAAGCTGGAAGCGCTTGCTGGACGGGCAATCGGGCGCCGGGACGATCACCCGTTTCGATCCTCAGAACGTCGCAACGAAATACGCCTGCGAGGTGCCGCTTGGCGATGGCAGCGATGGCACCTTCAATGCCGATGATCACATGGCCCCGAAAGAGCGCCGCAAAGTGGATGATTTCATCCTCTATGGCATGGCAGCGGCGGATCAGGCCGTGGCCGATGCGGGCTGGACCCCGGAGGACGAGGAAAGCCTGCTGCGCACCGGCGTGATGCTGGGATCGGGGATCGGTGGGTTGCAGTCCATTGAACAGACCACGCTTTTGATCCGCGACAAGGGTGTGCGGCGTGTCTCGCCGTTCTTCATTCCCGGCGCGCTTATCAACCTGATCAGTGGTCAGGTGAGCATTCGCTATGGATTCAAGGGGCCGAACCACGCGGTGGTGACGGCCTGTTCCACTGGCGCGCACGCGATTGGCGATGCCTCGCGCCTGATCAGATACGGTGATGCCGATGTGATGGTGGCCGGTGGGGCCGAGGCGGCGATTTGCGAGATCGGGATCGCGGGTTTCAATGCCTGCAAGGCCCTGTCGACCAAGCGTGCCGATGACCCCAAGGCGGCCAGCCGCCCCTATGACGCAGATCGCGACGGGTCCGTGATGGGCGAGGGCGCGGGCGTTGTCGTGTTGGAGGAGTACGAGCACGCCAAGGCGCGCGGTGCCAAGATCTATGCCGAGGTGCTGGGCTATGGCCTGTCGGGCGATGCCTATCACATCACAGCCCCTGCGGAGGATGGTGACGGCGGCTTCCGGGCCATGCAGGCGGCCTTGAAAAACGCGGAAATCGACCCCGGGCAAGTGGATTACATGAACGCGCATGGCACCTCGACCATGGCCGATACCATTGAATTGCAGGCGGTTGAGCGGCTTTTGGGCGCGGCGGCGAGCAAGGCGACGATGAGTTCGACGAAATCCTCGACCGGGCACCTGTTGGGGGCCGCGGGCGCGATCGAGGCGATCTTCTCGATCCTGGCTGTGCGCGATCAGGTGGTGCCGCCGACGATCAACCTTGATAACCCGGCGGTGGAGACCCCGCTGGACCTTGCGCCCAATGCGGCGCGGGAGCGGGAGGTCAACGTGGCGATGTCCAACAGCTTCGGCTTTGGTGGGACCAATGCGTCGCTTTGCGTTGGGAAACTGCGCTGATGTGGCGGCATATTGCCTCTAACTTCCTGACTTTCCTTGTTGTTTTGGTCTTCCTCCTGGGCGGTGTGATCCTTTGGGGGCAGTCGGAATATACCGCGCAAGGGCCGCTGGA
>DATFKJ010000307.1:0-2695 GCA_035268705.1 Roseovarius sp.
GAATTCTTCAAGAATTTCTTGGCATTGCGCGACATTGTTATAGTCGATTTCACGCTCACCAAAACGCAAATCGGTGATCTCGCTGTCGTAGAAAACTTCCGATTCACCGGTCTCGGCCAGCACCAGAAACTCATGCGTGTAATCCCCGCCGATCGGCCCACCGTCGGCGCGCATGGGGATCGCCTGTAGACCCATCCGCTCATAGGTGCGCAGGTAGCTCACCAAGTGGCGGTTATAGGCGTGAAGCGCATCTTCTTTCGTCAAATCAAAGGTATAGCCGTCCTTCATAAAGAATTCACGGCCCCGCATCACTCCGAACCGGGGCCGGATTTCATCGCGGAATTTCCATTGCACGTGATACAGCGTCAGCGGCAAATCCTTGTAACTGCCCACATGCGACCGAAAAATGTCGGTGATCAGTTCCTCGTTGGTCGGCCCATAGAGCATATCGCGCCCATGGCGGTCGGTGATGCGCAGCATCTCCTCGCCATAGTCATCATAACGCTCGCTCTCGCGCCACAGGTCCGCCGATTGCAGCGTCGGCATCAGCATCGGGATGTGGCCTGCGCGCACCTGTTCTTCGTGAACGATATTTTCCAGCTTTCTCAACACCTTGAAGCCCAAAGGCAGCCACGAATATATTCCCGCGCTGGCCTGCTTGATCATCCCTGCCCGCAACATCAGGCGGTGGCTGGCGATCTGCGCCTCGGAAGGTGTTTCTTTCAGAACGGGCAAAAAATAGCGGCTCAGGCGCATCGGGCAGACCTCACGGCAATTGCGTTTTTTCCGGTTTATGGCCTATGGCTTGCACACACAAGCCGCAGAAGCACCCTTTCGCTCGCTCCACCCTTGAAAGCGCGGCCCCCATAGGCGATGTACATCGAAAGATCAGGCCCGGGGGGCATCATGGCGTTACCAGTTGGAACACAAATGAAATATTGGGGCATCGCATCCGCGATGTTCCTTGTCGTTCTGTGGTTTCTTGGCGACGTGATCCTGCCATTTGTACTTGGCGGCGCGATTGCCTATTTTCTTGATCCGGTCGCGGACCGCCTTGAGAAAACCGGCGCCTCCCGCGCTTTGGCGGTCAGCATCATCACCTTGTTTGCTTTACTGACTTTCGTGGTCATGGCACTTCTGGTGATCCCGACATTGATCGAACAGACACTCTCTTTGATCAATATAGCGCCACAGCTATTCAACGATCTCCAAGGGTTTCTGACAGAACGGTTCCCGCAGCTTGTCGATGAAGATTCCACCCTGCGCAAATCACTGATCGCTGTGGGCGAAACGATCCGCGATCGTGGCGGGCAGGTGCTTGATACCGTTGTCGGATCGGCGGCTTCTTTGATCAACATCATCGTCTTGTTCGTCATCGTCCCCGTCGTTGCCTTCTACCTGCTTTACGACTGGGACCGGATGATCTCGAATATCGACGGCATGCTGCCGCGCGACCATGCGCCTGTCATTCGTGATCTGGCGGGGCAAATCGACGACACCCTGGCCAGTTTTATCCGTGGCATGGGGACAGTCTGCTTGATCCTTGGCACCTACTACGCCGTGGCTTTGATGCTTGTTGGGCTGCAATTCGGCCTTGTCGTGGGCTTCATCGCAGGCCTTATCACTTTCATTCCTTATGTGGGCGCCGTGGTGGGCGGGGCACTGGCCATTGGTCTTGCCCTGTTCCAGTTTTGGGGCGATTGGGTATCCATCGGACTCGTGGCCGGCATTTTCGTGCTGGGGCAAGTCGCCGAAGGCAATTTCCTCACACCCAAACTTGTCGGAAGCTCTGTCGGTCTGCACCCTGTCTGGTTGATTTTCGCGCTTGCGGTCTTTGGCGCACTCTTTGGCTTTGTCGGGATGCTGGTCGCCGTGCCCGTGGCCGCCGCTATTGGCGTGCTGGCGCGTTTCGCCATCGCCCAATACAAGGACAGCCGCCTTTACCGTGGGCTGGATCGCCGGGACACAGAATAATGCCTGAGCAACTAAGCTTTGACCTCCCCGTGCGTGAGGCATTGGGGCGCGATGATTTCTTCGTCTCGCCCGCCAATGCCGAAGCGGTCGCGATGATCGAAGGCTGGCAGGCATGGCCCTCGCGAAAGCTGGTGCTGGTCGGCCCGCACGGCGCGGGCAAGACGCACCTGACGCATGTCTGGGCCGCACAGTCTGGCGCCAAGGTCCTGCAAGCCGCAGACCTTGCCGAGGCCGACGTGCCTACACTTGCCACACGGCATGTCGCGATTGAAGATGCCGATACCGTCGCCGGCCCCCCCGCGCTTGAGGAGGCACTTTTCCATTTGCACAATCTGGTTCTAGCCGAAGGCAACAGCCTGCTCTTGACCGCGACGCGGCCCGCCAGCCTTTGGAACCTGACCCTTGCAGACCTGAAAAGTCGAATGCAGGGAACCACCTATACCAGCTTGCAGGAACCGGACGACTCCCTGCTGGCGGCTGTTTTGATGAAACTCATGGCGGACCGGCAACTTTCCCCGTCTCCAAGCGTTCTGCCATATCTCACACGCCGTATCGACCGCTCATTCGCTGCCGCCCGAGACGTGGTCGAACGCCTTGATTCCACCGCCTTGGCCACGGGCCGTCCAATAAACCGCGCGCTTGCCGCAAAGGTGCTGGACAACCTGGACGCGTGACGGCAGACTGCGTCACCTTCCCGTTACACGCCAAAGCCATAAGGCCC
>DATFKJ010000308.1:0-2736 GCA_035268705.1 Roseovarius sp.
GATGTCGTGTGTTTGTGTGAGGGCGACCCGTTTTTCTATGGCTCTTTCATGTATGTCTTCGCGCGATTGTCCGAGCGGTTCGAGGTGGAGGTGGTGCCCGGTGTCACCTCGATCACCACATGCGCGGCGCGGGCAGGGATGCCTTTGGCCGCGCGCAATGAGCGTCTGACGGTTTTGCCCGGTCCTTTGCCCGAGGCAGAGCTGCGGGCCCGGATCGAAGGGGCCGAGAGTGTTGCCATCATGAAGGTGGGGCGGCATCTGGAGAAAATTCGCGGGGTGATTGGTGATTTGGGCCTCACCGACCGTGCCGTGTATATTGAGCGCGCGAGCCTGCCCGAGGAGGTGGTTTGCCCGCTTGCCGAGGCGCCGGGGACCGCGCCCTATTTTTCGATGATCTTGCTGACGAAAGGGGCCGATCCATGGCTGTGAAACCTGTTGTTCTGGCGTTGAGCCGGTCGGGTGAGGGTGTGGCGCACCGCGTGGCGGCCCTTTTGGGGGCGCAGGTGCATGGCCGTGAGGGGCGGGTGGAAAAGGCGGATGCCTATTTCCCCAATGCTTTGGAACATGCGCGGGATTTGTTTGCCGCCGGTGTGCCGGTGGTGGGCGTTTGCGCCAGCGGGATCTTGATCCGGGCGGTGGCGCCTTTGTTAGCGGATAAAACGAATGAGCCGCCGGTCGTGTCGGTCTCGGACGATGGCGCAGTCGTGGTGCCCCTCTTGGGTGGGCATCGTGGGGCCAATCGTTTGGCCAGTGAGATTGCCGCCGGATTGGAGGCGGTTTCGGCGGTGACCACGGCCGGCGATGTGGCCATGGGCGTGGCCTTGGATGAACCGCCCTTGGGCTATCGTCTGGCCAATCCGGGCGATGCCAAGGGGGCGATGGCGGCGATGCTGTCGGGCGCGGGCGTGTCGGTTTCGGGTGAGAATATCTTTGGTATCGAGGACATGGGCGGCGCGGTTGAGCTTTGTGTGAGCGAGGCGCCTGTTGACGGCAACGAGGCGCGGCTTGTTTACCATCCGCAGCGGTTTGCGCTGGGCGTGGGCTGTGCGCGCAATGCTGATCCCGAGGAGCTTTGGGCGCTGGTGCAGGAGGTTCTGGACGATGCGGGCGTTGCCCTCGGTGCGGTGTCCTGTGTGGCCTCGATCGATCTCAAGGCGGATGAACCCGCGATGAACGTGGTGGCGGCGCGATTGGGGGTGCCGTTGCGCCTGTTCACGGCGGCGGAATTGGAGGCGCAGGCGGTGCCGACCCCCTCGGATGTGGTTTTTGCCGAGGTCGGGTGCCATGGCGTGAGTGAGGGCGCGGCGCTGGCCTGTGGCGGTGAACTTGTGGTCGAGAAGCGCAAGACCGCGAATGCCACCTGTGCGCTGAGCCGGGCCGCGGAGCCTTTGACCGAGA
Organism: Roseovarius sp.; assembly: GCA_035268705.1. Classification (GTDB taxonomy): domain Bacteria; phylum Pseudomonadota; class Alphaproteobacteria; order Rhodobacterales; family Rhodobacteraceae; genus Roseovarius. The sequence continues at coordinate 1,399 of DATFKJ010000308.1, forward strand.
TGCCGGGGCGGGCGCGTGGGCGGCTTTCGGTTGTGGGTATCGGGCCAGGTCAGGCCAGTTGGCGCACACCGGAGGTGAGCCGCCTTGTGGCCGAGGCCGAGGAACTGGTGGGCTATGGGTTGTATATAGACCTGCTGGGGCCATTGGCGGCGGGCAAGCAGCGCAGTGACTTCCCGCTGGGTGGGGAAGAGGCGCGGTGCCGCTATGCGCTGGAGCGGGCCGCCGAGGGGCGCAACGTGGCGCTGGTATGCTCGGGCGATGCCGGGATTTACGCGATGGGCGCGCTTGTTTTTGAACTGTTGGATCGCGCGCCCGAGAACGAAGGGGTGAGCGATGCAGCGCATCGGGTGGATGTGGTATGCTCGCCGGGTGTGTCCGCGCTTCAGGGCGCGGCTGCGCGGGCCGGGGCGCCGTTGGGGCATGACTTCTGCACCATCTCGTTGTCGGATCTGTTGACCCCGCGCGACGACATCTTGCGGCGGTTGCAGGCAGCAGCGGAAGGGGATTTCGTGATCGCCTTCTACAACCCGGTGAGCAAGACGCGCCGCACTCTTCTGGCCGAGGCGCGCGATATCCTGTTGCAGCATCGCCCGGCGGATACGCCTGTGATGCTGGCCAGTAATCTGGGTCGTCCGGAGGAACATGTGCGTTATCGCCGGTTGAAGGATTTGCAGGTGGACGAAGTGGATATGCTGACCGTGGTGTTGATAGGGTCGAGCAATTCACGGCTTGCACAAATGGGCGAGGGGCCGAGGATGTTCACGCCGCGCGGTTATGCCCGCAAGATTGATGGGGATTTGGCCCAAGGCCGGGTATGACGCGCGGCGCTGTTTGCCCCAGTGGGGCAAAGGCGCCCCACCCGCCATCCCGTGAAGGAGAGATGATATGACGGTGTATTTTATTGGCGCGGGTCCGGGGGACCCGGAGCTTTTGACGAAGAAGGCCGAGCGGGTGATCGGGGAATGCCCTGTATGCCTTTATGCGGGCAGTCTTGTGCCTGCCGAGGTGGTGGCCTGTGCGCCCGAGGGGGCGCTGGTGATGGATACCGCGCCGATGACGCTGGACGACACCCACGGGGTGATCAAGGAGGCGCATGCCAAGGGCCAAGACGTGGCGCGCGTGCATTCGGGCGATCCGTCGCTTTATGGCGCGATTGCCGAGCAGATTCGCCGCCTGCGTGCGGACGGGATTGAGTATCAGATCATTCCGGGCGTGCCCGCCTATGCCGCTGCTGCTGCCGCCCTTGGGCAGGAACTGACCGTGCCGGAGATCGGCCAATCCATCGTATTGACGCGGGTGAGCATGAAATCCACGTCTATGCCGGCGGGGGAGACCTTG
>DATFKJ010000309.1:0-5471 GCA_035268705.1 Roseovarius sp.
AACCCGAAACACCCCGCGCAAAACGCGCCTACCCCGATCACCAGCATGATCGGCAGGTGCGGGGCCGAGCGGATGACCACGAAATTCAACGCCAGCACAAAGGCCACCCCAAGGCCGAACCCCGCCCCGGCAAGGGCTGCAAGGTTCAATTCCACACCCTCCCCTTCGCCGCCCAGAACCGCGATACCGATGCCGGTCATCACCGCGACAATGGTCACCCAAGTGGCCACTCGCGTCGCCTCACCCAGCAACACCCAAGCCAAAAGCGCGGCACAAACCGGTACGGTGGCCAATCCGAACAAGACGACGGCCACAGGTGCCAGGGCAATACCAAGGCAGAAAAGCAGTGAATTGAAGAATTGGCAGACAACGATCACCCCGCCGGCGCGCGTAAAAAGATGCCTTAGTTCACCGGCCCTGTCCCGGCTCATGATCGCCCACAGCCCCACCATGACCGTGCCCATCAACAACCCGCGCCAAGCGGTCATCTGAAAGCCGTCCATTTCGGAAAACCGCATCAAAAGGGAATCCGGCGTCAGGACAAGGGTTCCGATCCCCGCAAGGGCGACGCCATAGAGCGGGTGATGCCTCATCCGTTCAACCAAGCGGGAATATGCCCGATATCCGGCAAGATCGCATCGGCCAGAGGCGCGAGATCGGACGTGGTCGCCATCCCCGTCAAAACGCCAAGCGTTTGCATGCCCGCCCGCCGCCCGGCCATCAGGTCATGGGTGCTGTCACCCACCATGACGCAACGCTCCGGCACAAGGCGCATATGCTTGGCAAAGGCCAAGAGCGGCCCCGGTGCGGGCTTCGCCCCATGGCCGGAATCGAACCCGGCAATGAAATCGAACTGTGCCGCGACACCGGCGCTTTCCAAGTGGCTGCGTGCGCCATATTCGCTATCGTTGGTCATCACGCCCAAGGCCAGACCACGCGCGGCCAGATCCGTCAGGTAGGGCGCAAGCGGCACCGCCGGGGCCAGCGGCGCATTGGCCGAGGTCACCATCAGGAAATGCTCGATCTCATCGGTGCTGCGCCCCGGCAGGGCGCTGGCCACGCATTCCGCCGCCTCGCGATTGGTCCCCGCGATCACCGGACTCGTGGGACGAAAGGCCAGAGCCTCCAGATCATAGTCGATCGCCTCGGCGATCCGCGCCATGACCCGCGCCTCGCCAAGGGCCAATTCGCGGATCGTGTCTGCGGCCCAGACGTTCCAAGTGGCATGGAAATCAAACAGCGTGCCATCCTTGTCGAACAGGATACCGTCAATCTTTCTTGCCGCGCCATTCATCATGTCCAATTCACCTGATCACCTCCGGGCAAGGCCGCGCGCGCTTGGATCGGCAGCTGCGGATCAATACCCTGCGCTTCGCAAAACCCGATAATCCAGGCATCGTCCATCAAAAGAAAATCCAGAACCGAGCCAAGAAAAACAGGGTCTTGCGCCTGCTCGCGCAGGTCGGCCTCGGACACGCCCGTCGCCCCCATGAAAACCGGCAGCAACTCCTCGTTTCCCGCCAGCCACGCCAGTCCTTGCAGGGCCACGGTCTCGGCGGATTCTCGCGTGATGTTCAAGAGTGTTACTCTCCCGGAAAGGTTTTCTTAACTTCTGCCATGGATAGTCGAGCCAATCAAAAGAGCAAGTCGGAAAGGCATGTGGCTATGCCCAAGAACGTATTGATTGTCGACGAACTCGCAACCAACAGGATTGTCCTCAAGGTCAAACTGTCGGCGGCGCGGCGCGTCGTGCATCAGGCCACCTCGCTCAGCGAAGCGCGCGCATCGCTTGCAAAAGAAAAGCACGACCTTGTCATCGCCTCCGGCAATCTGTCCGGCGCAACCGTTTCACAAACGGTGAAAGGGCTGCGCAACACACCCGGCGGCATGAGCCTGCCAATCGTCATCGTGTTGTCCAATGATGACCCGGAGGCACGTTTCGCCGCCCTGCGCGCCGGGGCCAATGACGTTGTGACCAAACCCTTCGACGATCGCTTCCTGCTGGCGCGCCTGCGCGTGCTGATGCGCCAGTATCATGCGGAGAACAGCCTCAAGCTTCACGCCGGCACGGCTGATGCGCTTGGCTTCGCCGACGCCCCCGAGGGCTTTCAAGCACCCGGGCGCATCGCCATCGTGGCGCAACCGTTGAAAAGCGCCGTGCAAATGCGCGCCGACCTTGTTGAGCATACACAGCACGACATGGCCGTGCTGGCATTTGATGCGCCCGGCAGTATGGCCGAACTCTCGCCGCCACCTGATGTGGTGCTTCTGAATATCGCGTCCGCCGATGGCGACGCAGGTCTGCAATTGATGTCTGAATTGCGCGCTGATCCTTTCACACACAGCAGCCGCATTTTCGCCTTGCTCAGCACCGAGGCGGCTCCGCTTGCCTCCACCTTGCTCGACATGGGTGCCGCGGACGTCCTGTGCGGACCTTACGACAGCTGCGAATTGGCCTTGCGCCTGCAAGCCCAGATCACCCAGAAACGCAGGGAGGAAGCCCTGCGGCACAAGCTGGAAAACGGCTTGCAGGCGGCGGTCACCGATCAATTGACGGGCCTTTACAACCGCCGCTACGCGCTGCCCTATACCACGCGGACCATTGCCGACTCCGCCAAGGCCGCGCGCCCCATGGCGATCATGGTCGCTGACCTCGACTATTTCAAAACGGTCAACGACAGGTTCGGCCACGCCGCCGGAGATGCCGTTCTGCGACATGTTTCGGACATCCTGCGCGAAAACCTGCGCGACGAGGATCTGGTGGCGCGGATCGGGGGCGAGGAATTCCTGATTGTCCTGCCCGACACCAACCGCGACCGCGCCGGGCAAGTTGCCGGGCGCCTTTGTCGCGCGGTGCGCGAAACGGCGATTCCCGTCGCCGGGCAAAATGCCACCGTGCATGTCACCCTCAGCATCGGGGTGTCACCCGTGGAATTGGCGCCGGGTCGGTCCCTGCCCGATGCCGAAACCCTGATCGCACAAGCCGACCGGGCGCTCTATGGGGCCAAGGCGGGCGGGCGCAACACTGTCTCGCTTTGCGCGACGCGCCCGGCCGCGTGACGGGCAAACGCTCTAGTCACGGCCTTTCCGGCGGCGGGCCATGGCCTCTTCCAGCCGCGCGGCAAAGGCGTGCCGCGCATCGGGGTCCATTTGTGCCAGATGGTCCAGAAGGATTTGCTGCCCGATCGCCACGCGCTGGCCCAGCATGTCGCGCATTCGCGCCATATGCGCCTTGACGGGGTCCGGGTCAAACGGCTCGGCGCGCAAATCCGTGACAAGCTGTTGCATCAACGCGTGATACGCCGCGCGTCCGCCATCGCCGTCCGCGCGATAGGTCCGGCGCATCTCGCGCGACACGGCGCGCTTGTCCTTTTGGCTCAGCGCGCGGGTCAATGGCCCGCCCGCCATGTCCGCACGCGGCGGATGGTGCCGTCCGTCCCAACCGCCGTGCCGCATCACCGCGCCGCCGACCGCCCCCAGAATCAGCAGGTTCAGCGCCAAGGACACTCCGAAAAGCACCTTCAACCAACCGCGCATGCCCGGCGTCTTTTTCCCTGTCTCAGCCATCACAACGCCCCCTCTTCCCAAGCAAGGCCCAGTTCGGCCCCCGGCATCACATCCACCGAATAGGCCGGGGGTACGCTCATTCCCAAGTAACTCGCGACAGCGTCCGAGACCCCCGCCATGGGACCAAGACCCAACCAGACCCCGGCCACCCCGGCCGCCGACAACCCGGCCACCGCGGGCCAGCCGCCCAGTGCCTCCAACAATTGCTGCATATAGCCGCGCGGCACGCGCGCCGATGGCGTCACCCTCTGTTCGGCCTGCACGGCTTGCGCATCGACCAATACCCGCGCCATCAAATTCGCCGACGGTTCCGGCTGGCTTGATCGCGCCGCGTCGAAAGCGGCCTCAAGCTCGCCACTGTGCTTGTGTTCATCCATCATCGGCATACCCCAACTCCTCGCGCCGCCCCTCAAGGGCCGCGCTCAACGCCCGCTTTCCCCGCGCGGTCAGGCTTTCCACCGCGTCCACACTGATTTCCATGATCTCTGCGATCTCGGGGTTTGCCAGCCCCTCGATATGACGCAAGACCACCGCTTGGCGCTGCCGGTCGGGCAAGCCGTCCAACGCCGTTTGCAGGGCCTCGGCCCGCGCCTCGGCCTGCATCTTGTCCAACGGCCCGCGCGCCTCGTCCTCGGGTTCGGGGACCGCATCAAGGGCCACCCCGCGCCCCGACCGGCGCAACCGGTCGGTGCATAGGTTGGCCACCACCCGATAAAGCCAAGTGGTCACCTTCGCTTCACCCTGCCGCCACTCCGGCGCGACACGCCAAAGCCGCAACAGGGCTTCTTGCGCCACGTCCTCGGCCTCGGCCCGGTTGCCCAGAAGGCGGGCCGCATGGCCAAAGGCCTTGGGCGTCAGCCGCAGGGTCAGGGCCCGTGCCGCCGCAGGTTCACCGTTGGCAAAAAGCACCAACAAGGCTTCGTCCGTTACATCTTGCATGGCATCCAGCGGCATGGTCCCTGTCCCGGGGTGGGTGTTCAGCCATCGTCGCCCATGCGACCATAGCCCTTCCCGTGACGCCCATGATGGCCCTTGCGGTGGCCTTGGGCAAACTCTTCTTCGGACAAGGACCCGTCACCATCGGCGTCCATCCTCTTGATCATCCGGCCCATACGCTTGCCGCGCATTTGCTGCATCTCGGTTTTACTCACCTTGCCGTCATCGTCGGCATCCAAGCAGCCCATCATGCGGTCAACCCGCTTTTCGGCCCGCGCCATCGCCTTGGCCATCATTTCGTCCCGGCTTATGGCACCATCGCCGTCGCTATCGGCCTCGCCGAACCGGGTGGCGGCCCGCGCCTGCATCTCGTCTTGGGTGATCTTGCCGTCACCATTGGCATCGACCTCTTCAAAACTCGGGCGTTGCCCATATCCGTGCTTGCCCTGCGCGATAGCCGTGGCACCCACCGTGACCACCATCGCGGCGCTGACCACACTTAAAACCATTGTCTTGGCTTGCATCTGCTCTCTCCATTCAACCCGGGTCGCGCCAGTCGCGCCCGCTTCATTCCGGTGTCAGGTCGCGGCCCATCAGGCCCCGTGCTGACCCTTCTTTCACGCAGCACCGCCGCTTTTCCGTCGCAGAGTCCGATGGTTTTCATTCACAGCCCCGTGAGGCCCCCTCGCCTTTGCGACATCCCGCCGCAAGGTCAAGGTGACACCTTCCATTCCGCCCTCCCATCCCACAAATTGGCGGGATCAAAAGGCACGAGGATCAAGATGTCAGGTACCGTACAAAAAGCTGAAGAGCGCGCCCTCTGGCCGGCCGTCCGAAAAGGGTTTCGCCGGAAATGCCCCAATTGCGGCAGTGGCCCCCTGCTTCAAAGCTACCTGAAACTCCGCGAGAACTGCACCGTCTGCCGCGAAGACCTCAGCCATGCCCGCGCCGACGATGGCCCGGCTTAC
>DATFKJ010000310.1:0-5482 GCA_035268705.1 Roseovarius sp.
AGGCCTTTGATACGACCACCGAAGAAGAGCGTGTGGCGGCGGTAGAGGCCGCGCAGAACGAGACGCGGGCCACGCTTCTGGGCACGACAATCGCCTCGCTCGGGGCGCCGTCGGAGCCGGGTATCTGGATGAAGACACCGCTTGTCGACGGGCCGGCCAAGGGGCGGGTGGATGACCCGGCGAGGGGTGGTTCGGTGGCGGTGGACCTGATGCCTTTGGACGCGCCGCGTGGGGCGGGCAGCCAGTTGTCCCTTGCCGCGATGCGGCTTTTGGGGGTCGGGTTGACCGAACTGCCCGAGGTGCAGGTGTATCGGCTGCCGTGATCCGGGCGTCACTCGACGGTGACGGATTTCGCCAGATTGCGTGGCTGGTCCGCATCGGTGCCCTTGGCGACAGCGGTGTGATACGCCAAAAGCTGTGCGGGCAGGGCGTAAAGGATCGGGGTCAGGACCGGGTCGACTTCGGGCATGGTGATAAGCATCCAAGCGCCTTCATCCGCCGCCGTCGCCCCGGCATGATCGGTGATGAGCATGACCTTTCCGCCGCGCGCCATCACCTCTTGCATGTTCGACACTGTCTTGTCGAAAAGACTGTCGCAGGGGGCCATCACGACCACTGGCATGCGGTTGTCGATCAGGGCGATGGGGCCATGTTTCAATTCACCTGACGCATAAGCTTCGGCGTGTATATAGCTGATTTCCTTTAGTTTTAACGCGCCCTCTAGTGCAAGAGGATACATCAGGCCACGGCCCAGAAAGAGCGCGCTTTCAGCTTCGGCCAATTGCCGCGCGGCGTTCTTGAATGCCGGGTCCAGTTCCAGCGTGTGGTTGATGATCGCGGGAAGGCCGCGCAGCTTGGAGAGGGTATCGGCAATCTCGTCGGGGGTGCGCGTGCCGCGATCCTTGGCGGCCTTGAGCGCCAGCAACAAGAGTACGGTCAATTGGCAGGTGAACGCCTTGGTCGAGGCCACGCCGATCTCCGTTCCGGCAAGGATCGGCAAGGCGATATCGCTTTCGCGTGCGATGGAACTTTCGGCCACGTTGACCACCGAAAGCACCTTGGCGGCGCGCCCCTCACAGTAGCGCATCGCGGCCAGGGTATCGGCGGTTTCCCCCGATTGGCTGACGAAAAGTGCGCCGTTGCGGGCCGGGATGGGCGGTTCGCGATAGCGGAACTCGGAGGCGATATCGACCTCGACCGGCATTTCGGCCAGTTGTTCGAACCAGTATTTCGCTGTCAGGCAGGCGTAATAGGCCGTGCCGCAGGCAACCATGGTCATCCGATCCAGATCGGCGAAATCAATCTCTGCGCCGGGCAAGAGCACATCGCGGCCATCGTCGGAGAGATAGTGGCGCAGCGCTTCGCCGATCACCACGGGTTGTTCGGCGATTTCCTTGGCCATGAAGTGCTTGTGCCCGCCCTTGTCGACCTGTGTGCTGTCGATCTTGATGGTGCGCACCTCGCGATTTGCCAGTTCGCCGTTGGCGTCGGTGATGGTGACGCTTTCGCGGGTCAGAACGGCGATGTCGCCTTCTTCAAGATAGGTGATCCGGTCGGTGAAAGGGCCAAGCGCAATCGCGTCGGACCCGACATAGACCTCGCCATCACCGTGACCGATGGCCAGCGGGCTGCCTTTGCGCGCGGCGATCATCAGGTCGGGTTCGCCGTCGAAGAGAAAGGCGAGGGCATAGGCGCCTTCAAGGCGGTCGAGCGTGGCCTTGGCGGCATCGACGGGCGCGAGACCGAGATCGAGATAGAGCTTGGTCAGAAGTGCCACGGTTTCGGTGTCGGTATCGGTGTCGAACCCGATACCTTTTTCCCCGAGATCGGCGCGCAATTCGCGGTAATTCTCGATGATGCCATTGTGTACCACGGCGACCGGACCTGCCCGATGCGGGTGGGTGTTGCCCAATGTCGGCGCCCCATGGGTGGCCCAGCGGGTATGCCCGATGCCGGCCTTGCCGGGCAGGGGCTCGTGGACCAGCAGATCGGAGAGATTGACCAGCTTGCCGACCGCGCGGCGGCGGTCGAGGTGACCGTCGTTCAAGGTTGCGATGCCGGCGCTGTCGTAACCTCGATATTCCAGCCTTTTGAGGGCTTCAACCAGTGTTGGAGAGGCTTCGTGCTTACCCAGAACACCTACAATTCCGCACATTATCCTGCCCCTTTATCGCGGTTGGCCTTTTTAGACTTTAAAATTTCGAACAATTTGCGGGCCATGCCCGGTTTTTCGATTTGATCCGAGCGGGCCAGCGCCAAAGCCCCTTCCGAGACATCCTTGGTGATGACGGACCCCGAGGCTGTCATCGCCTCGTCGCCCACTTTGACGGGGGCCACGAGCATGGTGTTGGAGCCAATGAAAACCCGCTTACCAACCTCGGTATGATGCTTCATCACGCCGTCGTAGTTGCAGGTGATGGTGCCTGCGCCGATGTTGGTGTCCTCGCCCAGATGGGCATCGCCGATATAGCTGAGGTGGTTGACCTTGGCGCCGGTTTCGATCACGGCGTTCTTGGTTTCCACGAAATTGCCGATGCGGGTGTTTTCGGCCAGTTCGGTGCCCGGGCGCAGGCGGGCGTAAGGCCCCACGACCGCGCCGCGCGCCACGTGACAGCCCTCAAGATGCGAAAAAGCCCGGATATGCGCGCCGGATTCGACGGTCACGCCGGGGCCGAAAACCACGTTCTGCTCGATCACCGTGTCGCGGCCAATGTGGGTGTCATGGGCGAAATGCACGGTCTCGGGGCAGCTGAGGGTGACACCGTTTTCCAGCGCCTCGGCGCGGGCGCGGGCCTGAAAACCGGCTTCGGCGCGGGCCAGTTCGGCGCGGGAGTTCACGCCCATGGTCTCGGCCTCGTCGCAGGCGATGGCGGTGGCCGAGAGGCCCTGCGCCCGGGCAAGCCCGACGATGTCGGTGAGGTAATACTCGCCGCTGGCGTTGTCGTTGCCGACCTGCGAGATCAGCTTGAAAAGCAGCGGTGCGGCGGCGCAGATCACCCCGGAATTGCAGAAGGTTATGGCGCGGGTGGCATCATCGGCATCTTTGAATTCGACAATCTTCTCAAGGGTTTCGCCAGACATTTTCAAACGGCCATAACGACCGGGTTCAGCGGCTTCGAACCCAAGTACCACGACATCGTGGCTTGTCCGGGCTTCGGCCATGCGGGCCAGTGTCTGGGGCTGAATGAAGGGGGTGTCACCATAAAGCACGATGGCGTCACCGTCGTAGCCGTCCAGCAGCGGCCCGGCTTGGGCCACGGCGTGTCCGGTGCCCTTTTGCTCGGACTGGATGGCGATTTGCGCGGTTTCCTCATGGGCTTGGGCGGCTTTGCTGACGGCCTCGGCCCCGTGGCCCGCAACCACGACGGTATGGTCTGGGTCGAGCACTGCCCCCGCCTTCATCGCGTGGACCAACAGGGGCGCACCGGCGACCTGATGCAGAACCTTGGGCAGGTCTGACTTCATGCGGGTGCCTTGGCCTGCCGCCAGAATGATAAGGGCTGTGCTCATACGGTTTCTCTTTGTATTCCTGTTGCGCCCGTTTTATCGGGTTGCCCATGCTGTGCAAGGTGGCAATGGATCAAACCAGATTTCGGTTTGTGACAGCGATGGGCGGAAAAACGCCCGTTTGAGGCAGGAGAGTATGAACATGCGGACGGTTGTTTTCGATCTGGACGGGACATTGGCCGACACCAGCGCCGATCTTGTGGCGGCGGCGAATGCCTGTTTTCGGGGCATGGGCGCAGGGGATGTTCTGGACCCGGTGAAAGATGCCGGCACGGCCTTTCGCGGGGGCCGCGCGATGCTGGCGCTTGGAATGGAGCGGTTAGGCCGCGCCGATGATCAGGCCGAGGTTGAACGGAATTACCCATTGCTTCTGGAGGCTTACGAGGGGGCGATAGATACTCACACGGCGCTCTATCCCGGTTCGATGGAGGCGGTGGAGGCTTTGCGGCAGGCCGGTTATCGGGTGGCCATTTGCACCAACAAGCCCGAGGGGCTGGCGCGGCTTTTGATGACGCGGCTGGGGGTCTTGGACGCCTTTGGCGCGCTGATCGGCGCGGATACCTTGCCGGTGCGCAAGCCCGACCCCGAGCCACTGCGCGAAGCGGTGCGCCGGGCGGGCGGTGATCCGGTGCGCAGCCTTTTGGTTGGCGATACCGTCACCGACCGCGAGACCAGCCGCGCGGCGGGGGTGCCCTCGGTTTTGGTGACGTTCGGGCCGGATGGCGCGGCTGTGGCGGCCTTGAAGCCCGAGGCGATGATCGGACATTACGATGAATTGAGCGACGTGGTGCGCGGCTTGATCGGTTGAGGCCTTTGGAAAGCGCGCAAGCGGCTTTCGGGTTTTGTAAATGGCCGTGCGACAGAGGCAAAAAGGTTTGACCGGACGGCCCTCAAGCCCCAAAACAACCCCATGAGCGAGATATTCAAAGGCAATTTCACCCAGCAGGAGCCGATTCCCGACGACGGGATCGAGGCGGCGCTGGAGGTGATGCGCAGCGGGCGGTTGCACCGCTATAACCTTGTCGGCGACGAGGTGGGCGAGGTCGGGCTGCTGGAGCGCGAGTTTGCCGCTTTCACTGGCGCAAAATACGCGTTGGCCGTCGCCTCGGGCGGCTATGCCATGGCCACCGCGTTGCGTGCGGTGGGTGTGAAACCCGGGGACACGGTGCTGACCAATGCCTTTACGCTGGCCCCGGTGCCGGGGGCGATTGCAAGTGTCGGTGCGATTCCTGTTTTCGTGGGCGTGACCGAGAGCCTGACCATCGACCTTGAAGATCTGGTTAACAAGGCGGGCGAGGCCAAGGTTTTGATGCTGAGCCACATGCGCGGGCACCTATGCGACATGGAGCGCCTGATGGAGATTTGCGAGCGCGCGGGCATCACCATGATCGAGGATTGCGCGCATACCATGGGGGCGGCGTGGAAGGGCATTCCTTCGGGCCGTTGGGGGCTTGTAGGGTGCTATTCGACGCAGACCTACAAGCATATCAACTCGGGTGAGGGCGGTTTTCTGGTCAGCGATGACGACGAGATCGCGGCGCGGGCCACGATCCTGTCGGGCTCTTACATGCTGTATGGGCGCAATGGCACGGTGCCGCCGGCGGAGGTGTTCGAGCGGGTGAAATATGAAACCCCCAATGTTTCGGGCCGGATGGATCACTTGCGGGCGGCGATTTTGCGGCCGCAACTGGCGCGGTTGGATGCACAGTGCACTGCGTGGAACGACCGTTATGCGGTGGTCGAAGAGGGCCTGCGCGGCACGCCGGGATTGCAGGTGGTGGAGCGTCCAGAAGACGAAACCTTCGTGGGCTCGTCGATCCAGTTTTTGCTTTTGGATTGGGAAGATAGCGCGATGGGCGAGGTGGTCTCGCGCTGTCTCAAACGCGGGGTTGAGTTGAAGTGGTTCGGTGGGGCGGAGCCTGTGGGCTTCACCAGCCGCTATGACAGTTGGCGCTATGCCCCGTCCGAGCGGATG
>DATFKJ010000311.1:0-3488 GCA_035268705.1 Roseovarius sp.
ATGAAGCAAAATATCAGGGCCGCCTTCATCGGCGATCACAAACCCAAATCCCTTTACAGGATCAAACCACTTAACTCGTCCCCTTATTCTGCGCTTGTTATCAGTATATGTTGTCACTTTGTCCTACCCAGAAGTCTCATCCCCAAGACTCACATAGCGCATCTTCTGACACACCATGGACACGATGCAACCAGAAAACGCATTGACATTCAGCCCCTTGCATTTGGCGTTACGCCAAATTCACGGACTCAAACGGTGTACTCGCCACTCACTATCGACCGTTTCACGCCGCCAAACAAAGCGATCATGCAACCGAAACGCACCATCTGCCCAGAATTCCACCTCCAACGGGGCAATCCTGTAGCCGCCCCAAAATGGTGGGCGCGGCGGGTTAGATCCTTTCGTGGCCGTTACCTTGGCCACATCCGCCATGAGCTTGGCACGAGACGCGAGTGGTTGCGACTGCTTCGAGGCCCAGGCTCCAAGGCGGCTTTTCAATGACCGGGACGCGTAATATGCATCTGCTTCCGGCCCGTCCTCTTTAACAACAACACCACGCACGCGTAATTGTCGACGCAAACTTTTCCAATGCAGCACCATGGCTGCCATGCCGTGCTGATCAATCTCACGCGCTTTGACAGACCCATAGTTGGTATAAAACCAAAAACCTGTGTCGGTGATCTCTTTGAGCAAAACCATGCGCACATTCGGCATGCCATCTTCGTCCACGGTGGCCAATGCCACGGCGTTCGGATCGTTGATTTCGCTTTTCTCCGCCTCGGCAAGCCAATCCCGCGCAATTGCGAAAGGATCATCACCGGCAAATATTCCACTGCGTTCCGTCATATTTTCCACTGGGTAAAAGCCTTCACAACAGGAGAGCAGGCAGTTTACGCCAAACACCTCCTAGCGCCAATATTGACGCCATGTCACCTATCCTTTTGCGTCGTACTTGATGCAGCCACGTTGATCGCCTAAAGACAACTTCAACGATAATGGGCCGAGGGCAAGAAATGTCAAACGAACTGATGGCGGGAAAGCGCGGGCTGATCATGGGCCTCGCCAACGATAAATCTATCGCATGGGGAATCGCCAAGGCATTGGCCGACGCCGGGGCCGATCTGGCCTTTTCCTACCAGGGCGAGGCGCTGAAAAAGCGCGTCGGCCCCTTGGCCGAACAACTGGGCTCCGATATCGTCCTGCCCTGCGACGTCGGCGACACCGCCTCGATTGATGCGCTGTTCAGCGATCTTGAGAAGCGTTGGGGAAAGATGGATTTCATCGTCCACGCCATCGGCTTTTCCGACAAGTCCGAATTGCGCGGCCGTTACGTCGATACCAGCCGCGAAAACTTCATGATGACCATGGACATCTCGGTCTACTCTTTCACCGCCGTCGCACAGCGCGCCGAAAAAATGATGCCCGAGGGCGGCTCCATGCTCACCCTCACCTACTACGGCGCCGAGCAGGTCATGCCACATTACAACGTCATGGGCGTCGCCAAGGCCGCACTCGAAGCCTCGGTCAAATATCTGGCCGAGGATCTGGGCAAGGATACCATCCGCGTGAACGCGATCTCCGCCGGCCCGATCAAGACGTTGGCGGCCTCCGGCATCGGCGATTTCCGCTACATTCTGAAATGGAACGAACTCAACTCGCCCCTGCGCCGCAATGTCACCATCGACGACGTGGGCAAATCGGCGCTTTACCTTCTGTCCGATCTGGGCAGCGGCGTGACCGGAGAAACCCTGCACGTCGACGCGGGCTACCACGTGGTCGGCATGAAGGCCGTGGATGCCCCCGACATCGACGCCACCGACGGGCACTGAAAAAGGCCAGGGTCGGTCGGGATGCGCCCGCGCCCTGCGCGCGGGTTCGAAGGGAAGCCGACAATGGAACTCACCCACCTCATCGCCTTCAACCTCACTTTGTTGGCCGCACTGGCCAGCCCCGGCCCGGCGCTGCTGCTGGCCATTCGCGCCACGCTCAGCGGTGGCCGCGCCCAAGGTCTTGCCACCGGGCTTGGGCTTGGCACCATGGCCGCAATCTGGACCCTGATGGCGCTTGCGGGACTGGACGCGATATTCACGCTCTTTCCGTGGGCCTACCTCGCGATGAAGATCACCGGCGCGGCCTATCTGCTCTGGATCGCCTACGGCATGTGGCGCGACGCGAAAGCCCCCCTTGAAACACAAGGCGCGCCCGCGCCGCCACACCATGCCTTCCGGACCGGCCTGCTGGTCAACCTCGCCAACCCCAAATCGGTGCTCTTCGCCGCCTCGGTCCTCGTGGTGATCTTTCCGCCCGACCTGACGCTGGCGCAAACGGCCCTGATCGTCGCCAATCATCTGGCCGTGGAATGGATTGCCTACAGCCTCTTCGCGCTGACCCTCTCGACAAAACCAGCGCGCGACGGCTATCTGCGCCTCAAACCCGTATTTGACCGTCTGGCCGCCGCCGTCATCGGCATGCTTGGCCTGCGGCTGCTGACTGAACGTTAAGGACACGACCATGACCAACCGCTTGCCGCACGAAAAAGGCTTCCACGTCAGCTGGGACCAATTGCACCGCGACGCCCGCGCCCTTGCATGGCGCCTGCAAGGCGAGGCGCCCGAGGATGGCTGGCGCGCCGTGGTGGCGATCACCCGTGGCGGCATGGCCCCGGCGATGATCGTCGCGCGCGAACTGGATATCCGCGTGGTCGATACCATCAGCGTGAAATCCTACAACCACCAAACCCAATCCGAACCCCGCGTCATCAAATCCCCCGATATGGAGATCGTGGGCGACGGAGACGGGGTCTTGATCGTCGATGACCTTGTCGATACCGGCAAGACTCTCGAAGTTGTACGCAAGCACATGCCCAAGGCGCATGTGGCCACGGTCTATGGCAAACCCATGGGCCGTGACATGGTCGATACCTATGTCACCGAAGTCAGTCAGGACACATGGATTTTCTTCCCTTGGGACATGGCCCTGCAATACGTCGAACCCTATCGCGGGGCGTGACGCGGGCGGTCATCGGCCGCCTGTGCGCCCTCCTCGCGAGGAACTCCGTAAGGAGTGACAAGCGTTCAAGGAGACCCCAATGACACCGAAACCGCGCACCGCCACCACGTTCTCACCCCCCGTGATGGAGGCACGCCGCTGGTTGGATGGCGTGACTTTTCCCGAAGACCGCCCGCTGATCAACGTCAGCCAAGCCGCGCCGGTTGATCCGCCGCCCGAAGCCTTGCGCCAAGTCATCGCCGACGCGGCCCTGAACACGCCATCCGCTCACCTTTATGGCCCTGTCCTCGGCAATCCCGACCTGCGCGAAGAGCTGGCGGCGCAGTGGTCCGCCTCCTACGGCGGTGACCTGACTGCCGGGAACGTCGCCATCACATCGGGCTGCAACCAAGCCTTCTGCGCCGCAGTCACCACGCTCTGCGGCGAAGGGGATGAGGTCATCCTGCCAACCCCTTGGTATTTCAATCACAAAATGTGGC
>DATFKJ010000312.1:0-3860 GCA_035268705.1 Roseovarius sp.
AAGTCGAGTGTTTGCGAAATGCTCCGGTCTTTGACGGCCATGCCAACCCTTTCTTGCGTGCTCTGGCCCGCAAGTTGGCGGCAATTGGTTTAGATTTCGTCATGCCCGTACAAAGAAAAACGCCGCCCCCGGGGGGCGGCGCCTTTGACGTTACATCGGAAAGGGTGATTAGAAACCCAGACCGGCGTATTTGTTTTTGAACTTCGACACGCGGCCGCCGGTATCCATCAAGCGGGTACCGCCACCGGTCCATGCCGGGTGTGCCGAGGGGTCGATGTCGAGCGACAGGGTGTCGCCCTCTGCGCCGTAGGTCGAGCGCATTTGAACAACGGTGCCGTCGGTCAGCTTGACGTCGATCAAGTGGTAGTCGGGGTGAATGTCTTTTTTCATCTTGCCGCTCCTTATGCCGATGCGCCGGACTTGGGCTTGTATGTGGTGTCTTCGGCGATACGGGCCGACTTACCGCGGCGCGACCGCAGATAGTACAGCTTGGCGCGGCGCACACGGCCACGGCGTACCACGGTGATGCTTTCGATGTTGGTCGAGTAGAGCGGGAACACACGCTCCACGCCTTCACCGAAGGAAATCTTGCGCACGGTGAAGGTCCCGGCGATGCCCGAACCGTTCTTGCGGCTGATGCAGACGCCTTCGAAGTTCTGAACACGGGTGCGCGTGCCTTCGGTCACTTTGAAGCCGACGCGGATGGTGTCACCGGCTTTGAAATCCGGGATGGTCTTGCCGAGCTCTGCGATTTGCTCGGCTTCGAGTTGTGCGATCAGGTCCATCTGATCATCTCCTAACATTGCTTGCGGTTTGTCCCGCAAAGGTGTGGTGCGGTCTGAGAGCTCTTGGTCTTCGTCCGGGTCCGCGTGTCGCGCCCGCCAGAGATCAGATCGGCGTTATCTGCTGTTTCGTGTCGTCTGTCTGGTGCGGCTTTGCCTGCCCGGAAGAAGAAACCCGAAGGCATAAGCGCAACAGAAAACACGCCCGACTCAGAATTCTGAGCGGGATGGGCGGCTTTTAGGCAAAAAAAACCTGTCTGGCAAGGGCCAAGGCACCTTATTCGCCGGTCCGCTTTTGGTACGCGGCCCAAAGATCGGGGCGCCGGGTTCTGGTGATTTCCTTGGCCTGCTCGTGGCGCCACTTGGCGATCTCGCCGTGGTGGCCGGACATCAGCACATCGGGGATTTTGTGGCCTTTCCACTCGGGCGGGCGGGTGTATTGCGGGTGTTCCAGCAGACCCTCGGAAAAACTTTCTTCCTCGGTCGAGTCGGCATTGCCCAGAACCCCGGGGATCAGGCGCACGGTGGCGTCGATCAGGGCTTGCGCGGCGATCTCGCCTCCTGTGAGGACGAAGTCGCCAAGACTAACCTCGTGGATGCCGTAGTGCTGGATCACCCGTTCATCCATGCCCTCGAAGCGGCCACAGATCAGAGTGATGCCGGGGGTGGTCGCCAGACCGCGTGCCATGGCTTGGTCAAAGGGCCGTCCACGAGGACTGAGGTAGAGGATCGGCGCGGCGGGTGGCATGGTGCTGCGGGCCTCATCAATGGCCCGGCCCATCACATCGGGGCGCAGGACCATGCCCGCGCCGCCGCCTGCGGGTGTGTCATCGACATTGCGGTGCTTGCCCTCTCCGAAGCGGCGCAGATCGACGGTATCCAATTGCCAAAGCCCATCCTTGAGGGCACGCCCTGTGAGGCTTTCGCCCAGAACACCGGGGAAGGCTTGGGGCAGGAGGGTAACGACCTGCGCGCGCCATGCTTTGGCCAGACGCGGGTTTTCCGTCATCAGGTCTTGGGGTTTGAGACTGGCCGAGATGGATTTGCGGCCGTGGGACTTGGGCGCGGTGCTCATGTGTCCTCCGGCGCGGGGAAGAGGCCCTCGGGCGGGTCGGTGATGATGCGGCCTTGGGCCAGGTCGACGGTTGGCACAGCATCATGGGTGAAAGGCAAAAGGACAGTGGATTTAAGGCCGGGGCCATGCACCTCAAGCAAGTCCCCGGCCCCATGGTTCAGCACGGCTTTCACCCGGCCAAGGCTGCCACCTGCGGTGTCGTATACCTCAAGCCCGATCAGGTCAGCGTGGTAGAATTCATCATCGGGAAGAGAGGGCAAACGCTCACGCGGAACATAAAGCCGCACACCGCGCAGATCATCGGCCTGTTCCTTGGTCAAAACGTCCGAAAGCCTGACAACCAAGGCGCCTTTGGCGGTTTGGCCGGTCAGGGTAACGGTGAATTCGCGGCGGCCGTCTTCGGTGGTCAAGGCCCCGTAGGCGGCGACATCTTCGGGTTCGGTGGTGAAACTCTTTAGGCGCACTTCACCTTTGACACCGAAGGCGCCGGCGATTGCGCCTAGGCAGATTTGATCAGTCATGGGGCCGCTCCTGTGCAGATGGGGCCATTCATGGTGCCGCCTTGGGCCGTGCAGCGTTCGCCGTGGGCTTGGCGTTCAAAGAGGATACCCGCGACAAAGGCGATCAGGCAAAGCACGACAAGGCGGATGATGCGGAACATCCTAGCGCTCCTCGATCGGCAGGTGGCTGCGCCGATCTTCCCACCCGGCCTTTTCAAGCTCGGGCGTGTCGCTGGCCTTTTCGGGCCAACCGACACAGAGATAACCCACCAAAACCCAATCTTTCGAGATATCCAGATCGGCATTCAGGCGGTCAGGATCAAGGATCGAGACCCAGCCAACACCCAAGCCATGGGCGCGGGCGGCGAGCCAGAATTGGGTGATGGCCCCGACAACCGAATAGCGGCGCATTTCGGGCATTGTCCCTGCGCCGAGGCCAGCGCCCTTGTCGGTGCTTTCATCGCAGAATATGGCCAGTTGCACCGGCGATTCCTTCATGCCGGAAAGCTTCAAGGTGCTGTAAAGTTTCGCTTTTTCACCGCTGTACCCGGCGAGGGCCGCCTCGTTGGCCTGGGTGAAATTTTCAAGCGCTGCGGCGCGGGCCGCGGCGCTTTCGATGCGGACGACGCGCCACGGTTCACTCAACCCCACCGAAGGGGCGAGGCAAAATGTGTCGAGGCACGCGGCAAGCACGTCCTCGTCCACCGGGTCCGAGCGGAAGCGGCGCACGTCGCGCCGCCACCGCATCAGATCCCGAAGGCGGTTCTGGAAGTCGGGGGAAAAATCAGACATTCCAGTACCCTGCCCAGCTTATTCTTCGCTGGTGGCCTCTTCTGCGGTCGCGTCTTCTGCCGGGGCAGCAGCGGCTTCTGCGGCGGCTGTTGCTTTGGCGGCCTTTTCTTCGGCGCGTTCCTGGGCTTTCTTGCCGGGGGTGCCTTTGTTGGGGTTGTTACGCTCTTTCTTGGCGACAACACCGGCGGCTTCCAGCATGCGCGAGATACGGTCCGACGGCTGTGCGCCCTGATCGATCCAGTACTGGATGCGCTCCATGTTCATCTTCACGCGATCTTCGCTGTCTTTCGGCAAAAGCGGGTTGTAGGTGCCCAGCTTTTCGATGAAGCGGCCATCGCGCGGCATCCGGCTGTCGGCTGCGACGATACGGTAGAAGGGGCGCTTTTTGCTGCCACCACGGGCAAGGCGGATTTTCATGGCCATTGTTGATTTCTCCTTTGAATGGCGTTGGTTAGCTGAATTTCAATCCAGCTTTACGATTGTTGTTGGCGGTGATGCTGGATCACCTCGGCGATGATGAAGTTCAGAAACTTCTTGGCGAATTCCGGGTCCAGATCGGCCCGGTTCGCCAGGTCTTCGAGCCGTGCGATCTGGGCCTCTTCGCGGGCGGGATCGGACGGGGGAAGGTCATGTTCGGCCTTGAGTTTGCCCACGGCCTGCGTGTGCTTGAAGCGCTCGCCCAAAGTATAGACGAGGATCGCATCAAGGCGG
>DATFKJ010000313.1:0-5459 GCA_035268705.1 Roseovarius sp.
CTCTAAGGCTGTCATCCCAGTTGTGAAAACACCGGGAAGGTCTCGATCATCCAATTGGCAATCTCGTTGATCGTGCCCGTCGCGATCAACAGCGCGAACACGATCAGCATAACACCCAAGGCCTTTTCCACATAAGGCTGATACTTCCGGTTGCGCTGCAACCAGCCCAAGAACGGCTTGGCAAACATCGCCGCAACGACGAAAGGCGCCGTCATACCAAGGCCGAACACCAACAGTAACAGGCCCCCGCGCCAAACCTCGCCCATGCCGCTGGCCATCATCAGAATCGTGGCCAGAACCGGCCCTACACAGGCGCTCCAGCCGAAGGCAAAGGCCAGCCCCATGATATAAGCCCCGACAAAGCTCTTGGGGTCCGTCTTGGCGTCGATCTTGGCCTCGCGGTACAAAATCCCGATGCGGATCACGCCCAAAAAATGTAGGCCAAAGACAAAGATCAAAGCGGCGGCCAAGTAGCGCAGAACATCAAACCACTGGCTAAAGGCCTGCCCGACCGCCGTGGCCCCCATGCCCATCAGCGTGAAGATGCTCGTCACGCCCAGTGCAAAAGCGACAGAGGACAGGATCAATCGCCGTTGTGCGCCCGGGGCAATCTCGCCCTCGTCGCGCAACTCGGCCATCGAAAGCCCGGCCATGTAACTTAGGTAAAAAGGAACCATCGGCAGAATGCACGGGGTAAAAAAAGCCAAAAGCCCGGCAAGTGCCGCCCCGGCAAAAGAAATATCCATCATGGCCCAGATTCCTTGTCTTATTGACATATTCAAATTATGTTGTGGGTTAAGTCAACGTCAATCAGGTGTGCAATGCTGTCAAGGACGCTCGCCATTATTCTCTTGGCCTTCTGGCTCGCGCTTGCACCCGCGGCGCAAGCGACCGAACTGGTCATGGTCGAGGCCAAAGGCTGTCATTATTGCATAGAATGGAAAGCCGAAATCGGTCCGATCTACCCCAAGACCGAAGTCGGCAGCTATGCGCCACTGCGCATCGTCGATATCGCGGATGGCGCACCCGACGGCATGGATTTCGCCCGCCGGGTCAACTTTACACCCACTTTTATCCTGGTGGACGAAGGTCAGGAACTGGCCCGGATCGAAGGTTATCCCGGCGAAGATTTCTTCTGGGGCCTGCTTACGATGATGCTGGAAGACAACACAGACTTTGAAGATAGCGCGAAAACCAATTAAGGCCCTGCGCAGGCCATAACAAAAAAGGCATGGGACAATGGGACTTCCCGTTTTTGATGATTCACTTTCCGAAGATGAAATGGACCGCATGGTGACCAACGCCACCAATGCCTCCCACTTCCTCAAAGCCATCAGTCACGAAGGCCGGTTGATGATCCTGTGTCACCTCGTTTCAGGCGAGAAATCAGTGACCGAATTGGAAGACTTGCTTTCGGCGCGACAAGCCGCTGTTTCCCAACAACTTTCCCGCCTCCGTCTCGAAGGCTTGGTCATTCCCCGACGCGACGGCAAGGCCATCTACTACCGGCTCGCCGATGACAAGCCGCGGCGTGTACTCGAACTTGTTTATGAGCTATTCTGCGCCGAGGACTCCGCGGCGTCGTAAGGAATCGCGCCCCTTCGCCCGGAGTGGAGGGAGCACACATGTACGATTTCATCGACGACAATTTCTTGGTCGCCCTGATCGGACTCGCCACAGGCCTTCTTCTGGGTCTCGCGGCCCGGATCGGACGCTTCTGCACGATGGGCGCCATCGAAGATGCGCTTTACGGTGCGTCTTGGGTGCGCATGAGAATGTGGTTTCTGGCCATCGGCGTAGCCGTGACCGGGGTGTATGCCCTGACCGCCACCGGGTATTTCGCGCCCGAACAATCCTTTTATCTTTCGATCCGCTGGATGCCGCTTGCCTCTGTTATCGGCGGATTGATGTTCGGCTATGGCATGGCCTTGGCGGGCAACTGTGGCTACGGCTGCATCGCGCGATTGGGCGGCGGCGATATCCGTGCCTTCGTGATCGTCGTGGTGATGGGCGTATCCGCCTATGCCATGCTGCACGGGCCGTTTTCCTATCTGCGTAACTGGGCCTTTCCGCAACAGGACGTCACGACCGACCTGCCCCCCGGCATCGTTCATCTGATCTCGGCCAATACCAACCTGCCCTTGGCCACCCTTGGTATTCTCATCGGCCTCTTGATCTGCGTGGCCGCACTCACCTCGCGCCCGATTCTGGAAAAACCAAGCTCGATCTTCTGGGCCGTCGTCGTAGGCCTTGCCATCACCGCCGGTTGGGCCGGCAGCTACATGGTCGCCACCCAAGGCTTCGCCGCTATGCCGGTCGTCTCGCACAGCTTTTCCGCCCCGGTGGGCGAAACCCTACTTTACACCATGCGCGCCTCGGCAAGCGCACCGTCCTTCGCGGTGGGCTCCGTCGTCGGCGTGGCGCTTGGCGCGTTCGCCGGGTCGCTGATCAAGGGCCACTTTCGCTGGGAGGCCTGCGAAGACCCGCGTGAATTGCGCCGCCAGATCATCGGCGCGGTCCTGATGGGGGCCGGTGCTGTCCTCGCCATGGGCTGCACCGTCGGTCAGGGCATCTCGGCCTTTTCCGTGCTCAGCTACTCCGCGCCTGTTACCATGCTGTCGATCGTCGCTGGTGCCGCTTTCGGATTGCGCCAGTTGATCGAAGGCTTCCAGCCCGCCGAGTAGGCGTATTTCGAACGACTCCTACGATCTGACAATGGCATTTCGACTGCTGTTGAAATTGCCTCTCGAAATTGTCCCTCGAATGGTGTAATTAATAGTTTAACGCTAAACTATTTATGAAGCGGAGGAGGCGCCGCCTATGGCCACCCGAAAAACTGCAAAGAAACCAAATGTTTCTGCCGATGAATTGACGTCATACTATCGCGACATGCTCTTGATCCGCCGATTCGAAGAGAAAGCGGGTCAGCTTTATGGAATGGGATTGATCGGCGGTTTCTGCCACCTCTACATCGGACAAGAAGCCGTTGTCGTCGGATTGGAGGCAGCAGCCGAGGAAGGTGACAAGCGGATCACAACATATAGGGACCATGGCCACATGCTGGCCTGCGGAATGGACCCCAAGGGCGTGATGGCCGAACTCACTGGCCGCGAAGGCGGCTACTCCAAAGGCAAGGGTGGGTCGATGCACATGTTCTCGACCGAGAAAGACTTCTACGGCGGCCATGGTATCGTTGGTGCCAACGTACCGCTCGGTGCCGGATTGGCCTTTGCCGACAAATACTTGGAAAACAACCGGGTGACCTTCACCTACTTTGGCGACGGTGCCGCCAATCAGGGCCAAGTCTACGAAACCTTCAACATGGCCGCCCTTTGGGACCTGCCCGTCGTCTTCGTCATCGAGAACAACCAATACGCCATGGGCACCTCGCAAAAACGCTCCACCTCAACGCCTGACATTTATACCCGCGGCGAAGCCTTCGGCATTCCGGGCGAAGCGGTCGACGGCATGGATGTCTTGGCGGTGAAGGAAGCCGGTGAGAAAGCCGTGGCCCACTGTCGCG
Source organism: Roseovarius sp. (assembly GCA_035268705.1). GTDB lineage: Bacteria > Pseudomonadota > Alphaproteobacteria > Rhodobacterales > Rhodobacteraceae > Roseovarius. Next base: position 3,524 of record DATFKJ010000313.1, read on the forward strand.
AGGGCAAAGGCCCCTACATTCTTGAAATCAAGACCTACCGCTATCGCGGTCACTCCATGTCGGACCCGGCGAAATACCGGACGCGCGAGGAAGTGCAAAAAATGCGCGAGGAGAAAGACGCCATCGAACATGTCCGCGATCTTCTGCTTTCGGGCAAGCACGCCACCGAAGAAGACCTCAAGGCCATCGACAAGGAGATCAAGGGCATCGTCAATGACGCCGCTGAATTCTCCAAGGACAGCCCCGAACCCGCCGTCGAAGAACTTTGGACAGACATCTATACCGATGTCGCCCCACAGAACGCTTGAGGAGAGACGAAAATGGCAACTGAAATTCTTATGCCCGCCCTCTCCCCGACAATGGAAGAAGGCACTCTTGCCAAATGGCTTGTGAAGGAAGGCGACGAAGTGTCCAGCGGTGACATCCTTGCCGAGATTGAAACCGACAAGGCCACGATGGAGTTCGAAGCCGTCGACGAAGGGACCATCGGCAAGATCCTGGTTGAAGAAGGCAGCGAAGGCGTAAAGGTGAACACGCCCATTGCCGTTCTGTTGGAAGAAGGCGAAAGCGCCGACGACATGGAAAGCGCCTCGTCACCGGCCGAACCTGAACCATCCTCGGAAGCCAAGGAAGAAAGCGCACCAGCCAAAGCCAAAAGCGACGATGCACCGGATATCCCCAAACCGGATACCAGCCCCGATTGGCCCGACGGAACGGACATGAAGACAATGACGGTGCGCGAGGCGATCAACACGGCCATGGCCGAGGAGATGCGCAATGATGACACAGTCTTCGTCATGGGCGAGGAAGTGGCCGAATACCAAGGCGCCTACAAAATCACCCAAGGCCTGCTTGACGAGTTCGGCGGAAAACGCGTGATCGACACGCCGATTACCGAGCATGGCTTTGCCGGGATCGGTGTCGGCGCATCTTGGGGCGGCTTGCGCCCCATCGTCGAGTTCATGACATGGAACTTCGCCATGCAGGCGATTGACCAGATCATCAACTCCGCCGCCAAAACGCTTTATATGTCCGGCGGTCAGATGGGCAGCCCCCTTGTCTTCCGTGGCCCCAACGGTGCCGCCGCGCGCGTGGGCGCACAACACAGTCAGGACTACGCGGCATGGTATGCCCATGTTCCCGGCCTGAAAGTCGTTCAGCCCTATTCGGCAGCCGACGCCAAGGGCCTTCTGAAATCCGCGATTCGAGACCCCAACCCGGTGGTCTTTCTCGAAAACGAAATTCTCTACGGCAAGTCCTTCGAAGTGCCGGTTCTGGATGATTTCACCATTCCTTTCGGCAAGGCCAAGATCTGGCGCGAGGGTACGGATGTGACCATCGTCAGCTTTGGTATCGGTATGACATATGCCCTTGAAGCGGCCGAGAAACTGGCGGAAGACGGCGTCGAGGCCGAGGTCATCGACCTGCGCACCCTGCGGCCCCTTGATTACGACACCGTGATCGCCAGCGTGATGAAAACCAACCGCTGCGTCACCGTGGAAGAAGGATTCCCCGTGGCCTCCATCGGCAACCACATCACCGCGACACTGATGGAGCGAGCCTTCGATTACCTCGATGCGCCAGTCATCAATTGCACCGGCAAGGACGTCCCCATGCCCTATGCCGCCAACCTTGAAAAACTGGCCCTCACCTCGACCCAAGAGGTGCTTGATGCCGTGAACAAAGTGACCTACCGCTAAGGAGAGCCGGAGCAATGCCCACAGAAATTCTCATGCCCGCCCTCTCGCCTACCATGGAGGAAGGCACGCTTGCCAAATGGCTGGTCAAGGAAGGCGATACCGTCAATTCCGGCGACCTTCTGGCCGAGATCGAAACAGACAAGGCCACGATGGAGTTCGAAGCCGTAGACGAAGGGACCATCGGCAAGATACTGGTCGAAGAAGGCAGCGAAGGGGTGAAAGTGAACACGCCCATT
>DATFKJ010000314.1:0-4342 GCA_035268705.1 Roseovarius sp.
GTCGTGACCGTCATGCTCATTGTCGTGATCATGCGCCTCATGGTCATGATCGCCGTGGTCCTCATCCCCATGCATATGCGCCTCGAACAACGCACCCTCCCGGAACGGCAGTTCCGTCGTTCCATCGACCTCAAGGAGTTCAGTGACACTGGCGTCGCCAGCCAGTGTTTCGATCGCACCGTCAAGCCATTGACCCGCACCGGGTTTTCGGAGGCTTCAAATCGAGGAAGGATTGGAGTCATGGAAAAAGACAACGGAGCGAACCGCTATTCACCTGAGACACGCGCGAGAGCCGTGCGGATGGTGCTCGACAATCAGGGTAACTAAGAGAGGCAGTCGGCAGCGATCAAGGCGATTGCACCGAAGATCGGCTGCGGCCTCGACACATTGCGGCGTTGGGTTCAGCAGGAGGAAACCGATACGGGCTGCCGAGGTGGCGTGACGTCAGAGGAACGGGCCCGGATCAAGGATCTGGAACGCGAGGTGCGGGAGCTTCGGCAAGCGAACGAGCTCTTCAAGAAGGGTGAGCCAATGGAACACCAATGGTCCGAGAGACATTGGCGAATGACTTCATCTATGTCTCGACCTGGCAGGGGTTCGTCTATGTTGCCGTCGCCATCGACGCGCACGGCGCCCGTCTGGGCAGCACGAGTATTCCTGCGACACGGACTGCCTCTGCGCGGTATTCCGGGGTTGGGTTTGATGCCATGATTTCTCTCCTTTGTGGCAATACCAAGTCAAAGGAGCGGAACAATTCCGCGACAGGTCCACGGATATCATCGCGGAGTTGTCGGGCAATGAACAAGCGGCACTGTTGGTTCTGAGCGTAAGCGAGTAACCAACGATAATGGGTGCAGCCGGTTTCTACCTCGGGCCGGACGTGCTCACTTGATCAAGTGGCCGTTGGAGTCACACCTAAAGCGTTTCGCAAAAAACCTGAATCACAGATTTTCGCGAAATGCAGTGCTCCGCTCAATGGTTGCACGCGTTCCGCCCTTAGCTGGTGTCTCAAGGCAAAGGCGGAACGCTTTAGGTGGCGTTCAGCCGAGCAACCGGCGGGCGATCACCTGCGCCTGAATCTCGGCCGCCCCTTCGAAGATGTTCAAGATCCGAGCATCACAAAGCACCCTGCTGATGGCATATTCCATGGCGAATCCGTTACCACCATGGATTTGCAGGCCATTGTCCGCGGCGGCCCAGGCCACACGCGCACCAAGCAGTTTCGCCATGCCGGCCTCCAAGTCGCAACGGTGACCGTTGTCCTTCTCCCATGCGCTGAAATATGTCAGCTGGCGGGCTACCATGATCTCAACCGCCATCATCGCCAATTTCCCGCTGACGCGCGGAAATTCAATCAGGGCTTTGCCAAATTGCTTGCGGTCCTGAGCGTACTGCATGCCAATATCAAGGGCGGATTGCGCCACACCGATTGCCCGGGCCGCAGTTTGAATGCGCGCGGATTCAAAAGTTTCCATCAACTGCTTGAAGCCTTTGCCCTCTTCGCCGCCCAGAAGGTTTTCGCCCTTCACGTGGAAATTATCGAAACCTAGTTCGTATTCCTTCATGCCGCGATAGCCCAGAACCTCGATCTCGCCGCCGGTCATGCCGTCCGTCGGGAAGGGGTTTTCATCTGTTCCCGGGGTTTTTTCGGCCAAGAACATCGACAGGCCGCGGTGATCGGTGGTGTCAGGCTTGGTCCGCGCGAGAAGCGTCATCACATGGGTCCGGGCCGCGTGGGTGATCCACGTTTTGTTGCCGGTGACCTTCCAATCGCCCTTTTCGTCCTGCACCGCACGGGTGCGCAGGCTACCAAGGTCCGAGCCGGTATTGGGTTCGGTGAAAACGGCAGTCGGCAGGGTTTCGGCACTGGCCAGCCGGGGCAGCCATTTTTGCTTCTGCTCGTCGGTGCCGCCCGCTATGATGAGTTCCGCAGCAATTTCTGAACGGGTGGCAAGGCTGCCAACACCAATGTACCCACGGCTGAGTTCTTCCGAGACCACACACATCGAGGCTTTCGACATGCCAAGCCCACCATATTCTTCGGGGATGGTCAGGCCGAAAACACCCATCTCGGCCAGTTCTTCAATGACCTCCATAGGGATCAGGTCGTCCTTGAGGTGCCACTCGTGGGCGTATGGCTCCACTTTGTCGATGGCGAAGCGGCGGAACTGTTCGCGGATCATTTCGAGTTCGTCGTCAAGCCCGGTGTTGCCGACGGTCACTTCGGCGCTGCGCTCCTGCATCAATTGCACGAGACGGGTGCGCGCGGCTTGCGTATTACCCCGTGCAATAAGCGTTTGCACCTCGGGCGCCTGAAAACCTTGAAGTGCGCCCCAGTCAAGGCCAAGGTCTTGCACCCGAACGATTTCACCTTGATTCATCGGAATACCGCCAGCGATCTGTTGGAGATATTCCCCAAAGGCGATTTGATGAATCAATTGTTCGACTTCGCCGAATTTGCCATCGCTCTTCAGGTGTGTGGCCCAGTTCTGCATTTGGCGCAGGGACTCGACGTAAGTGGCAAGCCAAGCAAGCCCATGTGCCGCAGTTTGGTTTTCCTCAACCAGTCCGCCTGAAACGCGACCGTCGGAGACCACCTGCTCGCGCAGCTTGTCTCGGGCCTGATCCAGTACCGCTTCAGCAGGGGCAACAGCTTTGCCCGTCAGGTCAAGCAGGTCATCCAGAATGATCGACTCTGCCATTGCGATGTCTTGTCCGTCATGTGCCATGAATCATATCCTTTTCCGAGTTGCCTTTTACCTAGCTATTTCGCAGGTGCAGCGCAACTATTATGCCAAAACTGCGTCACTATTGTTCAAAAGTTGCGCCTTGAATTTTTACACTGCAGCGCTATCCCAAGCTGTTAAGACGTCTCAATGGATTATGTAGTGCAAATCGCCACGCCTTCCGCATGGATGATCATGCTTTGTATCGCGTTTTTCTCCGGCATCGTTAAGGGCGTTGTCGGGTTTTCCATGCCGATGGTCATGGTCTCGGGGCTTGGGTCGGTCGTGTCGGCAGAAATGGCGATTGCGGGGATGATTTTGCCCGCGCTCGTGACAAATCTTTGGCAAGCCCTGCGGCAAGGGCCAAAGGCGGCATGGACTGCAATCAGGCGGTTTCGGGTGTTTCTGTTGGCCGGGGTTGCCGTCCTGATCTTTGCCGCGCAGCTTGTAGCGATACTCCCGCAGAATATCGTTCTGCTGATTATTGGTGTGCCCATTCTTTTATTCGCGGTATCTTCCCTTTTGGGGCAGCCTCTGCGCTTTCCACCCAATCCAGGTCCGATGGCCGAAGGGTTGATTGGTGGGTTGACCGGCTTTTTCGGAGGTATCTCGGGCGTTTGGGGTGCGACGACAGTTGCCATGCTGACGGCTCAGAACATCGACAAGGACGAGCAGATGCGCATTCAGGGCGTGATCTTCGGGCTGGGTGCGATTGCCCTCATGATCGCGCATATGGCCTCTGGCGTCTTTCGGTATGAAACAGCACCGTTGTCCGCAATATTGGTTGTGCCTGCCGTGATCGGGATCGGCTTTGGCTTTGCGATACAGGATCGGATAGACCAAACCGCCTTTAGACGCCTGACTCTTCTGGTTTTGCTGCTTGCGGGGGGTAACCTGATCCGCCGTGGCCTTATGGGATGATACTCCGAGCAAAGTGTCCACGGCGTAACGTCCGCCGCAGAGTGTCGACACCATGGCGCCAGTCATGCCGCGTTCTTGCAGGTCTTGGCCCGCGTTGTGTGCGATAGCGGAAATTTCCCGAAACGTAGCGTAAAACTTGCGTGGGCGGCCAAAGCTGCCCATGCTGGCACGCAGGGAAGAAAACCGCGCCAAGACAAGTGGCGCGTTTCGGGGAGGATCGAAGATGAGTTTTGCCTCGCGGCAGGATGCGATTGATATTCAAAATGAAATGCCATGGGAAAAGCGTGACCGGTCTGCAACGCTGTATTCCATGCTGCGCGACACGGTGGATGCATTCCCCGACCGCCCGGCGGTAAGTTACCAGCTCCTGTCTGGTGCGACTGACAAGGCGCAGACAATGACGTGGCAACAGTTCCACGATCAGGTCTGCCGGGCGGCAAACCTGTTTCGTGATCTGAAGATCGGCGAATCGGATGTCGTGGCGCTTGTGTTGCCAAACTCTTTGGAAACCGCAGTGGCCACGATTGGAGGGGCCGTTGCCGGTATCGTGAATCCGATCAACCCATTGCTTGAACCCGAGCAAATCGGCGCGATCCTTCGTGAAACCAATGCCAAGGTCGTTGTCACGCTCAAGGCTTTTCCCAAGACGGATATCGCACAGAAAACCGCCGAGGCGGTGCGCCATGCGCCTGCGG
>DATFKJ010000315.1:0-4572 GCA_035268705.1 Roseovarius sp.
AGCAAATCGCGCAAGAGATCAACGACTGGTGGGCCGATAACGCCGCGCAAGGGCGCTTTTCCCTCCTCGGGGCCTACTCCCTTGGCAAGGCGCAGCGCGTGCTGTCGTTGCTTGATCCCGCCATCGGCCCGATCCTCACGCACGGCGCGGTCGAAAACACCAACGCCGTGCTGCGTGCTCAAGGGCTTGCCCTGCCCGACACGGTCCACGTCACGCCCGACCTGACGGCCAAGGACCACCCCGGCGCGTTGATCGTCGCGCCGCCCGGCGCGCTTGGCTCCACATGGGCGCGGCGCTTTCGGCCCGCATCGACAGGTTTTGCCAGTGGCTGGATGCGCCTGCGCGGGGTGCGCCGCCGCCGCGCCGCCGACCGAGGCTTTGTCATCTCCGACCACGCCGATTGGCCCGCCCTGAACGAAGCGATCAAGGCCACCGGGGCGGACAACATCTATGTCACCCATGGCTACACCGATATTTTCGCCCGCTGGCTCACCTCCCAAGGCTATAACGCCCAAGTGGTCCCCACCGAATTCACCGGCGACACGCTGGAGGAAGGGGGCAGCGCATGAAAGACTTTACCGCGCTCTACACCACCATCGACCAGACCACGAAAACCACCGCCAAGGTCGCGGCACTGGCACAGTATTTCGACACAGCACCCGAGGACGACAAGCTCTGGACTATCGCGCTTTTCTCGGGCCGCCGCCCGCGCCGGGCCATCACTACCACCCGCCTGCGCGAATGGGCCGCCGAGCGCGCGGGCATCCCCCTGTGGCTGTTCGAGGAAAGCTATCCAATCGTCGGCGATCTGGCCGAAACCATCGCCCTTGTCCTGCCCCCGCCCGAGGCGGGCCATGACGACAGCCTCACCACATGGGTCACTCAGTTGCGCAGCTTGGACAAAGCCGAGGAAGAGACCCGCAAAACCGCCGTGCTCGACGCCTGGGACCGGATGCAGGCGAGTGAGCGCATGGTTTTCAACAAGCTGCTGACGGGCGGCTTTCGCGTCGGTGTCAGCCGCAAATTGATGACCCGCGCCTTGGCGCAATCCACAGGTCAGGACGAGGCCGAATTGGCCCACCGCCTGATGGGGGACTGGACACCGGACACCACCACTTGGGCTGCGCTGATCGAAGCCCCCGACGCAGGCGCGCAGGCCTCCCGCCCCTATCCCTTCTGCCTTGCCTACGGGCTGGAGGACGGCCCCGAAACCCTCGGACCACCCGCCGATTGGCTGGCCGAATGGAAATGGGATGGCATCCGCGGCCAAGTCATCCTGCGGGACGGGCAGCATTTCATCTGGTCACGCGGCGAAGAATTGATGACCGACCGTTTCCCCGAGCTGGCCCGCCTTGCAGATTTCCTGCCGCAAGGCACCGTTCTGGATGGCGAGTTGGTGGCATGGGACGGCACAGCGCCCCTGCCCTTCAACGCCCTGCAAAAACGCATCGGGCGCAAGACCGTGCCGAAAAAACTGCTGGCCGAGGCGCCGGTGATCCTGCTGGCCTATGACCTGCTGGAAAACGCAGGCCAAGACCTGCGGCAAAAGCCCTTCAATACCCGCCGCGCCCGGCTCGATAAACTGCTCGCTGACCTGCCCGCAGACGCCCCGCTGCGCCCCTCAATACCCATCGCCTTCGACACATGGGAAACCCTCGCCGAAACCCGCGCCACCGCCCGCGAGAACCGCGCCGAAGGGCTGATGCTCAAACGCCTCGGCAGCCCCTATCACACGGGCCGCAAAAAGGGCGATTGGTGGAAATGGAAGCTTGACCCGCTGACCATCGACGCGGTGATGATCTACGCCCAGCAAGGCCACGGGCGGCGCGCCAATCTTTTCACCGATTTCACCTTCGCGGTGCGCCACGGCAATGATCTTGTCCCCTTCACCAAGGCCTATTCCGGCCTGACCGATGCCGAGTTCCGCAAGATCACCGGGTGGGTGCGCAAGAACACCCAACAACGCTTCGGCCCGGTGCGCCAAGTCACCCCCGAGCATGTCTTCGAGATCGCGTTTGAGGGCATCCACGAAAGCCCCCGCCATAAATCCGGCGTGGCGCTGCGCTTTCCGCGCATGAAACGCTGGCGGCACGACAAACCGGTGGACGAGGCCAACACCCTAGACGACCTGCACCAGATGCTGGCGCAATACGGCTAAGCAGCGCTCATTGCTTCGCTCCTCGCGAAGACGCCCGTCAGGGCTGATGAGCGGCCCGGTCGAAACGTACAAATCGCATGTAGGTTTCGTACGTTTCTCACCGCGCGCCCTGTTAACTCTGGGGGATGCGGGAAAAAATACCGACGCGATACCGACGTGAAACCGACGTGATACCGAATGGGGTTTTTGAGTTTAACCAAGGGCATAGCCCCGATTCGCCGCATTCGCTCCACTGCCCGCTTGAGCCTGCCGCCCACCCCGCCTATGTCTGAACGGACACAAGACAAACAGGAGAGCACCGCATGATCCCCCGTCCCCAGCCCACATTTGATGCCAACGCCAACGCCGGAGGCGACAATCTGGGCAAGCTGCCGGAATGGGACCTCAGCGATCTCTACCCCGCCCCCGACGCCCCCGGATTGCAAAAAGACCTTGATTGGCTGGAAAAAGCCTGCGCCGATTTTGCCAAGGATTACGAGGGGAAACTGGCCGATCTTGATGCAGATGGCTTGCTGAAATGCATCGAGCGGGACGAGGCGATTTCCAACGTCGCCGGGCGCATCATGTCCTACGCGGGCCTGCGCTATCACCAGAACACAACCGACGGCGAACGCGCCAAGTTCCTGTCCGATTGTCAGGAAAAGATCACCAATATGACCACGCCCTTGGTGTTCTTCACGCTGGAGCTTAACCGGCTGGACGAAGACAGCCTCAAGGCCTTGTACGAGGCCAACGCAGATCTGGCCCGCTACGCCCCCGTGTTGCGCCGTATCCGGGCGATGAAACCCTACCAACTCTCTGATGAGCTTGAAAAATTCCTGCATGACATGGGTGTCGTGGGGGATGCTTGGGAGCGCCTGTTCGACGAAACCATCGCCGGCCTCACCTTCACCGTGAACGGCGAGGAAATGGGCATCGAATCCACCCTCAACCTGCTCACCGAGCAAGACCGCGATCAGCGCGAAGCGGCCTCACGCGAACTGGCCCGCGTCTTTGGTCAGAACATCCGCACCTTCGCCCGTGTCCACAACACCTCGGCCAAGGAAAAAGAGGTGGTGGACCGCTGGCGCGGCATGCCCTCGCCCCAGACCGGGCGTCACCTGTCCAACGACGTGGAACCCGAGGTGGTCGAGGCCCTGCGCAACGCCGTGGTCGAAGCCTACCCCAAACTTTCGCACCGCTATTACGAGTTGAAACGCAAGTGGCTGGGTGTTGACACAATGCAGGTCTGGGACCGCAACGCGCCCCTGCCCATCGAGGACAAGAAGGTGGTCGATTGGGACAGCGCCCGCGACATCGTGATGGAGGCCTATTCCGCCTTCGATCCGCGCATGGGCGAACTGGCCGAGCCTTTCTTTTCAAAGAGTTGGATTGACGCAGGCGTGAAACCCGGCAAGGCGCCGGGCGCCTTCGCGCACCCCACCGTGACCAACGTCCACCCCTATGTGATGCTGAACTACTTGGGCAAACCGCGCGACGTGATGACGCTTGCGCATGAGTTGGGCCACGGCGTGCATCAAGTGCTGGCCGCCGATCAGGGTGAATTGCTCTCTTCCACCCCGCTGACCCTTGCCGAAACCGCCAGCGTCTTCGGCGAAATGCTCACCTTCCGCAAGATGCTGGACAAGGCCGCCACTGACACCGAACGCAAGGTGCTTCTGGCCGGCAAGGTCGAGGATATGATCAACACGGTCGTCCGCCAGATCGCTTTTTATGACTTCGAGTGCAAACTGCACGAGGCCCGCCGCGGCGGCGAGTTGACCCCCGATGACATCAACGCGCTGTGGATGTCTGTGCAGGCCGAAAGCCTTGGGGACGCCTTTGACTTCATGGACGGGTACGAGACCTTCTGGGCCTATATCCCGCATTTCGTCCACTCGCCCTTTTACGTCTATGCCTATGCCTTCGGCGATGGCCTCGTGAACGCGCTTTATGCGGTCTACGAGGAAAACCCCGAGGGCTTTCAGGACAAGTATTTCGACATGCTCAAGGCGGGCGGTTCCATGCACCATTCCGAGCTTCTGGCCCCCTTCGGCCTTGATGCCAGCGACCCGGCCTTCTGGGACAAGGGGTTGAGCATGATCTCGCGGCTGATTGACGAATTGGAGGCGATGGAGGGGTAAATCCCTTCCGTCGCGCGAATGTTTCAGGGCGGATCGGGGGCGCTGCCCCCCGTTGAAAATCAAAGGATTTTCAACGTCCCCCGGGATATTTTCAGCAAGAAGAAGGGCGCTGCGTTTAGGAGTTGTTAAACGGTCGGCTTAATGATCGGAAAAACTCAAGACGCCGAATTCGGTCACGATCATATCAAGCGGTTGGTCGGTCGGCTCCAGCGGCAGGTTCTCCGCCTCCTGCGCGGCATAAGCGAAACCGATGGCCAGCGTCGGGCGTTTGGAACGCAGAAGCTCCAGCGT
>DATFKJ010000316.1:0-3079 GCA_035268705.1 Roseovarius sp.
ATTCCTGATCGTGGAAAACGATGACCTTCCGCTGTCCCGCGAGGCCGTGAACGAAAACGCAAAGGCGACCTCGAACGCCCGATTCGAACATGTGCTCGAGACAGAACCCGGCATTCCTTTCACTCGCAATCGGGCCGCCAAGGAGGCGCTTGGGAACGGCGACGACCTGCTTGCCTTTGTTGATGACGACGAAGTGGTCGATGCGGAGTGGCTCGCACGACTGATTTATGGGTATCGGAATAGCGACGCCCTGCTCCTTGGGGGTCCGCTCTCAATCCGGCCGATGCGGGACGGTCTGACTTGGACGCAGCGGAAGATGTATACCTGCCTGAAGCGCCGCTACCTAAAAAAGGAGCATCGCGCAGCGCGCCGTGGCAACCTGACCGGGGCGCCCGGTGTCACGATCGTCACCAACAACTGGCTCGGCGACACGCGTCTGTTTTCCGAACATGGCATCTGGTTCGACGAGACCATGCGTTATACCGGCGGAGAGGACACGAAATTCTGTGCCGACGTGCGAACGCGGCAGTTGCCAATTGCCTGGGTCAAGGATGCCTACGTCTACGAAGACATCCCGCCCGAGCGCCTGACATTCGGCTATCAGTTCCGTCGGGCACGGGATCAGTCCAACACGAACTTTGTGCGTCGCCTGCAAAGCAAGCCATCCGCGCGCTGGCGGGGTATGCTGTCACTTCCGCTCAAGACGCTGAGCGCAGCCGGGCTGGCGGTGCTCCTCCTGCCGACCATGGGCTGCATCGTCTTCGATCTGGCCCGAACATACGGCTGGATTGCCGGGCGGATCCAGGCGATGCGGGGTCGGTCAGCGCAACGTGCTCTCGGATTGGGGAAGTGATGTATCCCGCGTTCCCTACTCTCGACCATGGCAAACGCAGTCTTTTCCGCTCGAGAAGAGGGTCGAACCGCCCCACCCTGACGGATCGAGACTCGGCTCACCTTCCAGAGGCGCCGCAAAACCGGACCTTGCCTCGTGTCGTGTCGGTCGGATTCAACAAGTGCGCCACCCGCGTGCTCGGGCAGATGTTTGCCCGCGCCGGACACGAGGTTGTCAGTCACGCGTTGCGTGATAGTCAGATCATTAAAGGTTTTTCAGCCGAAGGCGCAGATACATGAAAGTTCTGCTTGTCATGACGGGTGGTCGGGTTGGCGGGCTTCAGCAAAGCGTCGTGCCTTATGCCTCAGCACTACTGCGAGCAGGGCATGAGGTTCTTGCCGTAGTGTTGAAAGGCTCCCCATACGTCTCTGAATTACAAAAAATGGATATTACACTGGTAATCACTTCGTGGCCGCGAAAGCCATGGCCACTATCGTGGTTTCAGTCTAGAATTATCAAAAAGCACGCAAAAGACTTTGAGGCTGAGATTGCTATTGCCTTCGCAAGTAAAGGACTGGCTCCCACTCTTATAGCACTGAAAGGCGATATACCTGTCCTGACGCGCTCCGGCGAAACAAGGCGCAGAACCATGTCGCGCCTGCTTGGGGCGGATGGAATAATTGTAACTTCAGATGAGATGGGAGAGGTTGCCCATGATATGGGTATGCCTCAGGATCGTGTTTTCCTCCTGCCGAATTTTTTGGATAGAATGCCTCTTCCTCCTGCCACGAAAATACGGACTCCGCAAGTGATTGGGAGCCTTGGACGATTGGTTCCACGAAAGGGTTTTGAAGATCTTCTGAAGGCCTGTCACATCTTGAATACCACCAACGCTCCGGTGCAAATGATATTGGGGGGGGACGGCCCTGACCGCCACGCGCTAGAGGAACTCGCGGCAAAATTGCAGATTGATGTAAATTTTTCCGGTTGGATTTCAAGTTCTGAAAAATTTGATTTTTTTGAAAATATCGATATTTTTGTATGTCCATCCCGAGCTGAGCCATTTGGTTATATCTACCTAGAAGCGATGTGCGCTGGCGTTCCAATTGTGACGACTGACACGGTCGGCGCACGGTTTATCTTTACGCCCGGTGAGGATGCTTATATCGTGGAGCAAGATGATATAGGAGAACTTGCAAAAATGATACGAAAGCTCTTGTCTAATACAGCTGAGAGAAGAAAACTTGCATGCAGAGCTCAAAAAAAATACCTGAGTCGATTTCATGTTGATACTGCGAGCGGCCGGCTTGATGAGATTCTCGATAGAGCTGTCGCGAAAGAGACTGGTTGGAAATGACACTCTCACACGAAGCTGATAACAGTCTTAACCTGAAAGAGCCACGGTGCGCAATTGTTATGGCATGCGATTCAGGTTACGCGCCTTATGCATTTTGTCTGGCGGACTCGCTTAGAAAATTGGAGGGTGAAGAGGTTTATGATATCGTAGTTTTATCTCAAGATGACCTTCCAATACCTGGAATGTTGGGGCTTCAGGGTGTAAGTGTAGTTCGCGTTCCGCCGCGCACGCCTTTCGACGACGCCCCGAATATTGATCGGCATGGGTTAGAGGCTTTCTTCCGAATCCTTGCGCCAAATCTACTCTCAGAGCATTATGATCGGATTCTTTACCTTGATGTTGATATCATTCCGAATGCCAGGCTAAGTCAATTGTTTGAGTTAAACCTGTCAGGTGCTGCCATTGCGGCAGTCAGGGATCATCAACAATGGCGAACCGCTCGCCGACAGGTCGATGAATTCCGTAAGATGAAGCTTCAGAAGAGCGCTTACTTCAACTCTGGAGTTTTGCTTTTGGACGTCGACAAATTTCTTGAAGCTGATGTAATAAATCGATCAAAAAAATTGATGTTGGATACGCCAAACGCGATTATTCGCCACGACCAATCAATTTTGAACATTTTATTTTATCAATCGTGGACGGAAATTAGTCCAATATGGAACTGGCAATATACCGCCGCGACAAGATTCTTTGCCGATTTGGTAGAGCCGCGACTGATCCATTTTATTGGTGGAAGGAAGCCCTGGAGGGACCGAAATTCCACGCTTCCGGCACGCTTTCGTAAAGCATACCATGATTTTACGAAGGCATATTATCCGGATCAGCCACATACGATCGCTCCGGTCGATCCTATAACTATGGCTTGGCCTGAAAAACCGGTTCGTGCTTTC
>DATFKJ010000317.1:0-6611 GCA_035268705.1 Roseovarius sp.
GCCAACCTCCTGCCCGCGCTCGTGGGGGTCAAGTTTTTCAACTTCGCCTTCACCACCGTTCTTGGCATCATTCCGGGCGCCATCGTCTTTACATGGATCGGGGTGGGTCTGGGCGAGGTCTTCGACCGCGGCGAAAGCCCCGACCTTTCCCTCCTGTGGGAGCCGCAAGTCATAGGCCCGATTCTCGGCCTTTGCGCCCTCGCGGCCCTGCCGATCGTGATCAAAGCCCTGCGCGGCAAAAAGGATATTTGACCCATGCGAAAGATTGATACCGACCTGCTGGTCATCGGGGCGGGTTCTGGCGGCCTGTCCGTCGCCGCCGGGGCCGTACAGATGGGGGCCGATGTGACCCTGCTGGAAGGCCACAAGATGGGCGGTGATTGCCTGAACTACGGCTGTGTGCCCTCCAAGGCCCTGCTGGCCAGCGGCAAGGCCGCGTACAAGGCCAACCATACCCATGACTTCGGCATCACGGACAGCACTCCACGCGTGGATTACGCCGCCGCCAAGGACCACGTCCATGACGTGATCGGCACCATCGCCCCGCACGACAGCGTCGAACGCTTCGAACGCCTCGGGGTGCGGGTGATCCAGGCCTACGGCGAATTCATCGACGCCAAAACCGTCAAGGCCGGCGACCACGAGATCACCGCCCGCCGGATCGTCATCGCCACTGGCTCCTCGCCATTGGTGCCGCCGATTCCCGGCCTCGACAGCGTCCCCTACGAAACCAACGAAACCCTGTTCGATCTGCGCGAAAAGCCCGATCACTTGTTGATTATCGGCGGCGGCCCCATCGGCATGGAAATGGCGCAAGCCCACCTGCGGCTTGGCGCACAGGTCACGGTAATCGAAGGGGCCAAGGCCTTTGGCCGCGACGATCCGGAGTGTGCCAAGGTCGTGCTTGATGCGCTCAAGGCCGAAGGATTGGAATTGGCCGAAGAGGCGCTGGCCGATACCATCTCGGGCCAAGCGGGCGACATCACCGTGACCTGCAAGGATGGCCGCAGCTTTACTGGCACCCACCTTCTCGTGGCCGTGGGGCGCAAACCAAATACCGACAGGCTCAACCTCAAGGCCGCAGGCATCCAGACAACCAAGGCGGGCATCAAGGTGGACGATGGGTTGCGCACCACCAACCGCCGCATCTACGCCATCGGCGATGTGGCCGGCGGCCTGCAATTCACCCATGTCGCGGGCTATCACGCAGGGATTGTCATCCGCTCCGCCCTGCTGTCCCTGCCCGCCACGGCGAAAACCGACCATATCCCATGGGCCACCTATACCGCGCCAGAACTCGCGCAAGTTGGCCTGACCGAGGCGCAGGCCCGCGACATTCACGGCGACAAACTTGAAGTAGCCCGTTTCACCTATGCCGAAAACGACCGGGCCATCGCCGAACGCCAGACAACCGGCCTGATCAAACTCATGGTGGTCAAGGGCCGCCCCGTCGGCGTGTCTATCGCGGGACATCAGGCTGGCGAACTGAGCAGCCTATGGTCCATGGTCATGGCAAATGGCCTCAAGATGAAACACGTCGCCGCCATGGTCGCGCCCTATCCCACCATCTCGGAAATCAACAAGCGCGTTGCAGGGGCCTATTTCTCCCCTCGGCTGTTTGATAATCCTATGCTCAAACGGGTTGTGGGGCTGGTACAACGCTGGCTCCCTTAGATTGGGCAAAACATGCGGTTCCTGAACACTCTCTCCGGCCGGTTCCTGCTTCTGACAGCGATCTTCGTGATGCTGGCCGAAGTCCTGATCTTCGTGCCCTCGGTCGCCCGCTACCGTGAAGACTTCCTCATTTCGCGGCTGGAACGGGCGCAAATCGCCTCACTGGCGCTCTTGGTCAATGAAAACATCACACCAGACCTCGAAGTCGAGCTTCTGGAAAACGCCGGTGCCCACAACGTCGTCCTGCGCCGTGACGAAGCGCGCCAGCTCGTGCTGTCGTCCCCCATGCCCAAACGCATCTCGGCCACCTTCGATCTGCGCGATCCAAGCGCCTTCACTCTGATCTCCGACGCAATGGCCCGCCTGATCAACACCGAGAACGAGGTCATCCGCGTGATCGGCGACCCGGTGCGCCGCGCCGGGCTTTTGATCGAAATCACCCTTGATACCGATGAATTACGCGCCGCCATGATCGACTATGGTCTGCGTATCCTCTGGCTATCGCTGGTGATCTCGCTGGTCACCGCCAGCCTTTTGTTTCTGGCCGTGCGCTGGTCGCTCGTCAAACCGATCAAGCGTGTCGTGGGCCATATGCAATCCTATGCCGCCGCCCCCGAGGATGCCAACCGCGTGATCCGCCCTTCGGCCAGCATCCTTGAACTGCGCGAGGCCGAAGAGACCCTGCAACTCATGCAGACCCAATTGACCGGCTCGCTCAAGCAAAAGGAACGGCTGGCACAACTGGGCGGCGCCGTGGCCAAGGTCAGCCACGATTTGCGCAATATCCTCACCTCGGCGCAGCTTTTCACCGACCGCATCGAAATGAGCGAAGACCCCGCGGTGAAACGCATGGCCCCGAAACTGGTGAATTCGATCACCCGCGCCGTCCACCTGTGCGAATCCACCCTCGCCTACGGCAAAGCCGAAGAGCCCGGCCCGACCCTGACACGCCTGCGATTGGCCGAGGTGGTGGGGGACGTCATCGAAGGCGAACGCCTTGCCGTCGGGGATGCCGAGATCAGCTTTGCCGAGGATATTCCCGATCAATTGATGATCCGCGCCGACTCCGAACAGATGTATCGCGTCCTGTCGAACCTTGTGCGCAACGCACGACAAGCCATCGTCAACACAGGCCAACCGGGTGAAATCGCGGTTGCCGCTTATGAAACCGATGACCATTGGATCATCAATGTCACCGATACCGGACCCGGCCTGCCCGACAAGGCCCGCCAACACCTCTTTCAACCGTTCCAAGGCGGCGCGACCAAGGGCGGCACCGGGCTTGGCCTCACCATCGCGGCGGAATTGGTGCGCGGCCATGGCGGCACGCTGACGCTGGACGACAGTGATGAAAGCGGCACCAGCTTCCGGATCGAGCTTCCAAGAGGTGGCGTTTAAAAAGCGTGATTTTTTGCAAGGCCCCCCTTGCGCTACTCGCCCGCAAGGTCTAAATCCCGCCCTCACGGACCGATAGCTCAGCTGGATAGAGTACCTGACTACGAATCAGGGGGTCGGGGGTTCGAATCCTCCTCGGTCCGCCACTAAAATCAATCACTTGGCGGCATTGCATATATCCGGGTTGGATCAAGTTTGATCGAACTGCGTTGAAACTGTTCATCCCGTGGTCCTCTTGAATTCGGCGACTTGGGATCGCGCATCGTCCGCGTCCTTTATGAACCCCTGCCCCATTAATGCATCGGCGAGCCTTGACGATTGTCGCGGCGAGATATGCGTTCTGTGCGGTTCCTTATATAACCCCAAGTTGACCAAGAATGCGGCAAACGCTGTTGGTCCCGTCATCGCACGTGTACGACAAGCCGATCGCACAGGTATTTCAACGCGATATCGTCTGGTGCATCCGGAAAGAAAAGTTGAGCCCGCACGGCGACGATTGGATAAGCGGCACTTGCCTGCGCAAATCTATGAGTATGTACGGAACGGTATCCCGTTTCTCGCCACTGGGCCGGACTCGTAGGTGATATCCATCAAGCGTTTTCCGGGCGGTAGACACAGTCGGCCAACGTGCTGCGATTCAGGTCGGCCAAGAAAGCCGCCTCAGCATGCGCGAACCGCGCCTTGAGACGACAACGGGGCGTCAGCGTGCATGCGTTGCCAACGGCAGAGAAGCATTCCACAAGGGCCTGATCGGCTTCCAGCAGGGCCACAACATCTCCAAGCCGGATTTCTTCAGCCGGTCGTGCCAGCTTCGCGCCGCCACCACCTCCGCGCCGTGATTCCAACAGCCCCGCCGCCGCGAGGGCGGAAAAAACCTTGGCGAGGTGGTTGCGGGACACCCGAAACTCCGCGGCGAGGTCGGCCGTGGTGAAAGTTCGGAGAGGATCGCCCGCCATGCGCATGAGCACGCGCAGCCCGTAGTCGGTGAAAGAGGTGAGACGCAAAGTCGCGCTCCTAGTTTGGATTTTGCAATGTACATTTTACAACATTAATCGGTAAATGAAATACCTATTCGTTCAAAACACACGGATCGCCGCAAACCCCATCAATCACCGCAATCACGGTTGCCTAGAAAGAGACGCGAACCAGATGACCACATCGACCGCCAAACAGATGCGCGCGTGGACCGGCCCCGCGATTTTGACCTATGGGTTCCGCCCCTTCTTCTTCGGAGCATCGGTCTGGGCAGCATGCGCCATGGCCCTTTGGGTGCCGATGTTGTCGGGGCATTTGATCCTACCCACCGCCTTCGACGCGGTGAGTTGGCACGCACATGAGTTTCTCTTTGGCTACCTTGGCGCCGTCATTGCCGGGTTCTTGTTGACGGCCGTACCGAATTGGACAGGACGATTGCCCATTGTCGGGTGGCGGCTTGGGGCGCTTGCCCTCGTCTGGCTTATCGGTCGCGTGGCGGTTGCGGTCTCGGTCGGATTACCGGTTACGCTTGTCGCAGTCATCGACCTGGCCTTTCCAGTGCTTTTGGCCATCGCGATCGGTCGTGAAATTGTTGCAGGCCGGAACTGGCGCAATCTGATCGTCTTAGGGATGCTTGGCGTCTTCGCTCTGGCGAATGCGGTCTTCCATTGGGAAGCCGCGCAGGGCGAATACGCAGCGCAAGGTCTGGGGATAAGGCTGGGTATCGGAGCCGCTGTCATGATGATCGCGGTGATCGGCGGGCGGGTCGTGCCCTCTTTCACGCGCAATTGGCTGGTCAAACGCGCGTCGGGGCGCCTGCCCGTCGCGCCGATGCAGCGCTTCGATAAGGTCGCTCTGCTGTTGCTGCTGGTCGCATTGGTCCTTTGGGGGTTTCTCCCGGTCAACGCCATAACCGGGATAACCATGCTTGTCGCAGGTCTCTTGCATCTGATCCGGCTATCGCGTTGGGCCGGGCATCTGACTTTCCCTGAGCCGCTCGTTTTGGTGCTGCATGTCGGGTATGCTTTCGTGCCGTTGGGCGCCCTGACCATGGGGGCCGAGATCCTTATGCCGGGGCTTCTTGGTATGGCGGCGGCGCAGCATCTCTGGATGGGAGGTGCGATCGGGCTGATGACTCTCGCCGTCATGACACGGGCGACCCTCGGGCATACGGGCCAATCTTTGTCGGCCGGGGCCGGTACGGTGATGATCTACGCGGCCCTTATCGTTGCCGTGGTGGCGCGGGTCGCCGCAGGCGCATGGCCGGCCGAAGCCGCGATACTGCATGCGGTATCGGGGTCTGCGTGGATCTTGGCCTTCGGTGGCTTCGCGATCATCTATGGGCGACTGCTGTTGCGACTGCCCGCTGACAAACGAATCTGAAGGACATCTCCATGGGATGGACAGAATTCATTATCGCCTATGGCGTATTCTTCCTGTCGCATTCGGTTCCGGTGCGCCCGCCCGTAAAGCCTTGGCTTCAGGCGCGCCTTGGTGCGACCGGGTTCGTCACACTCTACTCGCTGATGTCTCTGGCAGTCTTGGTCTGGTTGATCGGCGCGGCGGAGCGGGCACCTTTCGTGCCACTCTGGACTTGGGCACCTTGGCAAAACCATGTCGTGCTGACGCTGATGCTGCCGGTGTGCGTGATCCTCGCGCTGGCGCTCGCCCGGCCTAATCCGTTCTCCTTCGGCGGGGCGCGCAACCATCAATTCGACCCCACACAACCCGGAATCATCCGAATTTCACGGCATCCCCTATTGCTGGCGCTGGCGATCTGGGCAGCGGCGCATCTGGCGCCGAATGGCGATCTTGCGCATGTGATCCTGTTCAGTACCTTCGCATTATTCGCGGCATTCGGTGGCCGGATCATTGATCGCCGCAAACGGCGGGAGATGGGCCAAGAGTGGGAACGCATGCATGATGCCGTCAAGGCCACCCGGGGGGGCAAAGTCAGTCCGGGCATGGCCACTGGCCTGCGGCTGGTCGCAGGCCTTTTGCTTTACGTGGCGCTGATCTGGCTGCACCAGTATCTCTTTGGGGTCAGCCCACTGTCGTGACCCTCAATCCTCGATGTCCTCGATCCAGGTTTTCGCAGCCACGGCACGCGGAAGGCCAAGTGGTCCTATGGCCAACATCGCCACCTGCATGATCGCCTCGGCTTCGATATCGTCCGCCTTGGCCCGTCGGGTATGCGAATGAACCGCGCCTTCGGATCCGGCACCGATGGCCAGCGCAAGTTTGACCAACCGCTTTTCCCGATCGGACAATGGCCCGCAATCCGCAGTCGCCTTTCCAAGGGCAGAATAGGCTTTCCAGATATCGGGATGCTGTTCGGCAAGATCACCGGCGGCACCGGGCATTGTTTTGGTCATGGAAGGTTCCTTATGTCGAGTGACCGTCGATGAGTGGGTTCGGTTTCGCGAAATGCTCAAGATCGTCCTGGTCATTGATCGTGACACGCGTCCCCGCGACTTGGATGCCATAGGGCTGAAGACCCTTGATGGCGCGGCTTAGATTCTCGGGTGTCATGCCAAGCACCGACGCCAATCTGCGTTTTTCAAAGT